>NZ_JBFRGR010000027.1:0-86366 GCF_052115445.1 Paenibacillus sp. 2RAB27 | reverse complement strand
TTGTAGCCCCTCCTGAAAGTGTAATCTCATCTACACACTAACTATATCCTGAAATAGGATCCGGAGGCTTATCGTAAGCTTAGAAGAAGTTAGCATATCTTCAGGTTCTTAACTTTTTTACACCCAAAACCAGAATACAAGCAACAGCATCGTAAAGCGAACGATCTCATAAGAGGTGTCTACAGCCACGACTAGCCAACTTTTGAACTGCCAAACCTTTTTACCAACTGTAAACGGAAGCGTGTAACCTGCTGCTACTAGCATAGTGAACCAAAAAGCATTCTTCAGACTATCGCCATCATAACCAAATGCTTGTCCACCTGATTTCCAAAGCTCTAAACAAACTGCGAATGCAATGGAAGTTATGAAAGATACAAGAATATAAATCACAAAAGACTGGATTTTATCCGCTTTACTTACGTTAAGATCGGTTTGCACTCCCTTGCCGTACATCTGCTTCTGATAAGGTTTGGCCCATATAACAGCCATCCAAAGAAAACCTAACACTAATGATAAAATCCCCGTAACGAATACGGCCCAATAATTAATTTCTTGAAATAACATTTCCAATCCCCTCTTCACCTATATATCGTTATGCGAAACCATTTGGTTTCGTTTCCATTATATACAACCATTTGGTTTCATGTCAATTCCTTATTTCTGTAAAAAGTATACAGAAGTCTAATCGTTTTTCGTGAAGTTCCACTCTTGTACATATCAACCATTCACCTAATGACATATGCATAGAATTAGATAAACCTAAACTGGTTTATGTGAGGTGAACTTTCGTATTCACAGCAATGAAAAGGTATACCTGTAGTGGACACAAGCGTATTTTCGCTGCAGAAGTAAGTATTTTAGAACGTACAATTCACTTTAAAATACGTGATGGAGTGATGGTGGTGGAAAATTATCAAATCGTTCCMTGGATCGATGACGTCTTAGAGCCAGGAATCGTAGCTAACATGTATGTTCCTCCTGGGTTAGAAATGCTGGCACGAGAAGTCATGGGACATTATGATTTTCAAGTCAATGATATGCTCTTGATTACTTCAAAGCCAGATAAAGGTGGAGCTATTTGGAAAATCAGCACAAGTAAGGGCAATCTCAGTATTAAATGTTTGCACAGACGACCTAGAAGAAGTCTTTTCAGTGTTGGAGCTCAATCCTACATGTCTGGTTTAGGCCACCGAGTTCCATCTTTCATCCCAACGAGGGAAGGGAATTTCTACGTTGAAGCAGGCGGTAAACTCTGGATCGTTACTGACTGGATTGAACCCCTAGTGCCCGTATCCAAAGTCGACTTGGAAGGCGCTTCTCAGCTGTGCTTTGGCTTAGGGGAATTCCATAATAACTCCAAAGGCTATGTCCCTCCTAGCGGTTCGGAGAAATCCTCGCGCATCTATGGATGGGGCAAATATTACGAAAAAATAATTGCCAAAATTGGTTGGTTTCAGGATATCGCCCTCGCCTACTCTGACACTGCAGCAAGCGCAGACTTACTTGCCGTTATTGAAGAATTCAAGAAGCAAGCTAACGACATGTATCAACGTTTCCAGAATTCCCCTTACCAACAGATGATTGCAAAAGGTGAACCCCATTGGGGACTTGCCCATCAAGATTTTGGATGGTCGAACGGTCAAATGGGACCTGGCGGTATCTGGGTCATCGATTTAGACGGTGTTTCCTACGATTTGCCGATTCGAGATCTAAGGAAATTAATTACGAGCACCATGGATGATATGGGTGTGTGGGATATAACTTGGATTCGCGGCATGATTGAGGCCTATCATAAAGCCAACCCTCTTGACCAAGAAACCTTCGAAATCTTGTGGATCGATATGGCTTTTCCTAATGAATTTTATAAGCATGTCAAAGAAATCGTGTTTAATCCTCAATTATTCCTTGACACTGAACTTGCGTCGATTCTTCAAAGAGTGATGACAACGGAAACAAGTAAATGGCAAGCATTAACCGAGCTCGAAAAAGATAAGGCAAATTACCCTGCTGGAGACTACTCGTCGGAATACGTCAAACCGTCTATCCAACGTCCGTCTTTTGTACTTCCAGGAGATGTGTTAACGCCTATTTACTCCGAAATGCCCGTTACGCCAATCGTACCAACTTCGCCTTCTGTTGAAGAGATCTTACCGATCCCACTTGTGCAAGAGCCTGTTTATGCTGAGTCTCCTGTTGCGGAGGAACCTGTTTACGCCAAGAAACCAGTTGTTGAGGAGACTCCAATGCCAGTACTCATTCAACTCCCTGCTCGCGGACAAAAGCAATTTAAACTTCGCGTTCCAAGGAAGCGACGCGCTATGAGAAAAACTAGAATCATCAAGAAAACTCGTTATCTGAAACGCAGAAAATTAAGAAGACTCACAAAATGGAAGCGTTCCTCGGATGTTAGAATCTTTTACGGATACAAAAGTTACAAAAAATGGCTTGCTAAGAATAAAATGAAGCCTGTATCTCGTTCTCGAAAAAAACCAATGAAACGTAAACTAGGACTTAAGAAGCCTATTAAACGTGTAGTGAAACCAACAATGAAAAAAATACAACAACCTCGAACAACTAAGAAAGTACCTCCACCGTGGATTAAAAGGCAGATTCCCCCTAGAAAAAGGACTGCCTGAGAAAGGAAGCTGTTAACTCGTGAACATTCTGATGATTTGTACGGAAAAGCTGCCTGTCCCCAACATTCGAGGGGGAGCTATTCAAACCTATATTGACGGTGTGGCTTCGCTATTAAGTAAACATCACAGAATTACTATTTTAGGTAGAACGGACCCAGATTTGCCAAACGATGAAGTCACGAATGGTATCCACTATGTTCGTGTGGAATCACATGGTCTACTTGAATCATACGCTGCAGGGGTTATCCAATTTCTACAACATACGCCGGAGCACTTTGATATTATTCAAATTTTCAACCGCCCTTTACTAGTCCTTCCTGTTAGGGAAGTAGCACCTACATCGCGGATTATTCTTAGTATGCATAATGATATGTTCAATCCTTTTAAGATCAACCTTACCGAGGGTACTCAAGTTATTGAACAAACTGAACGTATTATTACGATTAGCCAGTATATCGGAACGGCCATCTGTGATTACTACCCACAAGCAGCTGGTAAAATAAAACCGATATATTCCGGCGTTGACCTGAATCGCTTTGCTCCATGGTTGGAATCCGAACAGGCAAGGAGCGCTCGTGAGAGCCTTAGAGCAGAACACAACCTCTCCAATAAGAAAGTCATTTTGTTTGTGGGGAGGCTAACTCGCAATAAAGGTCCTCATGTGTTGGTGCGAGCAATGTCTCAAATCAACCATCCTGATGCAGTACTCGTTGTTGTCGGTGGTGCCTGGTTCAGCGATAACTCGGTCAGTGACTATGTCGCTTACGTCAGAGCACTTGCCGTGCGCTCACCTCTACCAGTCATAACAACCGGCTATGTGCAAGCGCAAGATGTCCACCGCTGGTTCTGTGCAGGAGATGTCTTTGTATGTACTTCGATTTGGCAGGAGCCGTTAGCACGTGTACATTATGAAGCGATGGCCGCTGGCTTACCCTTCCTAACAACAGCTAGAGGCGGCAATCCAGAGATTGTTAAGAATAATAACGGATTACTCATCAATAACCCAGAAGACCCGAGCGAATACGCACAGAAACTAAATTCCTTGTTGTCTGATATGAACCATGCACGACATATGGGACTTAACGGACGAAGATTGGCAGAACAATATTTCCCATGGGAACGCGTTGCTCAGGAAATTCTTGCCGTCTGGGAACAACGATAAGTATACATTTGCAGATTTCTAGTTAACTTAACTGGCTGTCCCACAAGTAGACACTTCTACTTAGGGACAGCCCACTTTATGTGCAGTGAGTCTCAGAGCAAGTATGGCTAATAACGGATACCGAAGTGCAGGAAAACCCCTTTCTACAAGTATGGTACTTCTGCCAAATAGCAGAAGCCATAGCAAGAGTAAGAGGTTTCCTTACTTGCCTAATCTATTGGATAACTTTAATACGATTACTTATGCTTCTTCCTCTTCATCATCTTCATCATCGTCGTCGTCGTCGTCGTCATCTTCATCTTCTTCTTCTTCTTCTTCAGCGTTTACAACCGATGTTGTTACTTCTTCTTCTTCTTCATCTTCTTCTTCTTCTTCTTCTTCTTCTTCTTCTTCTTCTTCTTCTTCTTCTTCTTCTTCTTCACCAAACGCTATCTTGGAACCATCAGCTAATTCAATCTCAACTTCATCAACTTCTGCCCAAGCGATGTCTTTCATTAAATCATTAATTTCTGTTAAATCAACCTTGTCTTTGTCACCGTTCTCAAACTCCAATGAGAGTTCTGTCACTTCAGGATGCGCTTTTAAATAACTGAGTAATTGTTCCAAACTTTCCAAAAAAATCATTCCCCTCGTCATAAATTAGAAACTTTAATGTCTCCCTGTATACTATGATATTTCCTACCTCATGCTTAGGCTCTTGATAGAGTAGATTGGCGGATTATGATTGTCCACTAGGAGATATTCCATGAACCTTATACATATCAGCTTATTTTCCCTGTGAATAGCCCTTACATTTCCATAATTTTCATCATAAATTAATAATGTCTTCATATAGACAAGGAGGTAAAAGCTTATGAAAGGATTAATTCTCTGTGCAGGCATAGGTACTAGACTCCAACCTTTTACTAATATAAAGCCTAAAGGTCTGCTTCCAGTGGCGAATAAACCCTTAATACATTATGGTATTGAAAAGCTAGTGGAATTAGGCATTCACGAGATCGGCATTGTAATCCGGCACAATCTTCACGCTATGTTTATGGAAGAAGTAGGTGCTGGCGAGAGGTKGAAAGTAAACATCACATATATTTTTCAAATTAATCCTTTGGGTATTTCAGACGCTGTAAAACAAGCCGAATCATTCATGAATAACGAACCTTTTATGCTGCTTCTTGGGGATAATCTGATTACGCAAGATCTTCATGGCTTATCTCACGCCATTACTCATGAGAACCATGATGCAGCCATTCTTCTCAGAAAAGTGACGAATCCAAAGCAATTTGGAATTGCCGAAGTGAATAAAGATCGCATTATTGGTCTGGAAGAAAAGCCTTCAGAGCCCAAGTCAGATCWTGCGGTTCTGGGGAGTTATGCATTTAAACCAAGTATATTTAAAGCTGTTCATGCAATCGCTCCCTCTGCCAGAGGTGAATACGAAATTACAGATGCCATTCAGTGGTTGATTCATCAACAATATTCGGTGTCTTATCAAACGACAGATAAAAATTTCTCCGATGTTGGAACTATGGAAGGCTGGCTAGAAGCGAATAGGTGGATGCTGAAGCAGTTAGACGAAGAAGGTTTGTTAACGACTCCAACAGATTACCCAGGAACTACGATAATCCCACCTGTATGCATCGCCCCTAGTGCTGAATTGATTAATTGTGTGATCGGACCTTACGTGACGATCGGACCCAATGTCAGACTTGAAAGTTGCACATTAGAAAACAGCATTTTGCTAGAGTACGCCATTCTTAATCCTAACCACTATCCAATGACGAACTCGATTATCAGTCCACAGTCGGTGTTTGTGCAAAAAGACGGAGGGTCAGGAAAATGAACATATTAATGATGGGTATGGGGTATGTAGGCGTTACAACTGGATTGGTATTTGCCGAACTGGGATGGCAAGTCACAGGGTTAGATACGGATACGAAGAAAGTAGAGGCATTATCTCAAGGCAATTTATCTTTTTATGAACCAGGGCTAGACCTTTTATTAAAGAAACACATTGAATCCGGTAAAATCAACTTTACGTCCTCTCCCGAGATGGGAATTCGTCAGAACGACATCATTTTCATATGTGTTGGCACACCCTCGGATAAAGATGGAAGCGCTGATCTTCAGGCAGTACGAGGAGCCGCCCAAAGTATTGGAACCTTCATGGATGACTATAAAATTATTACTGTGAAAAGCACAGTTCCCATAGACACAAACCGTAAATTAGCCCAGTGGATTAGAGAAGCTCAACTCCATCCCCACCCATTCGATGTTGTTTCTAACCCTGAGTTCCTTCGGGAAGGCAGTGCCTTGTTTGATTCACTGAATCCGGATCGTATTATTATTGGAAGCGATAATGAGCAAGCCGCAAGTATCATTCAATCCTTGTATGATCGTATAGAAGCCCCCATTTTTGTGACTAAACCTCGAACAGCGGAATTGATCAAATATGCATCGAATGCTTTCTTGGCAACTAAAATTTCCTATGTCAATGAATTGGCAAGACTTTGCGAGTCGCTGGAGGTCAATGTCACCGATGTCACCAAAGGAATGGGCATGGACCAACGGATTGGCTCTCATTTTCTAAAAGCTGGGATCGGTTATGGCGGATCTTGCTTCCCGAAAGACAGCATGGCACTCTTATATACAGCGAAAGAGCAACAAGTTGAATTGAGTATCCTTGAACGAGTAGTTGCCGTCAATAACTCGCAGTCTTCACACTTTTTGAACATATGGGAACAAAAGCTTGGTGGATTCAAAGGTAAAACGATTGCGATTCTCGGCATTTCCTTTAAACCGAACACCGACGATTTAAGAGAAGCACCCGCACTTTCCATCATTCAACAATTACAGGATAAACAAGTGAACCTCAGAGTGCACGATCCCATTGCCAAGTTGCCTGAAGCTCTTCGCTCTGATCAGGTTCAACAATTCGAAACACTTGAGAACGCATTGCAGCATTGCGATGCAGTCATTCTTTGTTCGGAATGGAAACAATATCGGGAGGCAGACTGGCAGCAGTTAAAAGCGCTTATGAAAGATTATTATTTTTTTGATGGAAGAAATACGTTGATCGGTAAAGAAATGACCAAGCTAGGCTATGCTTACTATGGCATTGGAAATAGATAATTGCTCTAAGATGGGAGGTTTAATGGAATGAAAATACTCGTCACAGGAGCAGCTGGTTTTATCGGATCTCATCTATGTGAAAAGCTTCTCCAGGATCCTCGCAACGAAGTCATTGGATTGGATGCTTTGGTTCAGAAATCGCCAACCCCTGTCCCAGTTAGGGAATATAACCTGCGCTATTTACTGGTGCATGATCGATTCACATTCATTAACCAGGATTTATTACATGTTCAGTGGGAAGCGATTCTCCCCGGGGTAGATGTTGTCTACCACTTGGCCGGAATGCCTGGCGTGCGTTCTAGCTGGGGGGAAGATTTCAAAACCTACGTCACCAATAATATCGAAGCTACGCAAAGACTACTTGAAGGTTGTCGCACTTATCCCGTCAGTAAAATCGTGTATGCATCGACATCCTCCGTGTACGGCGAAAAAACGAATCAAGTGAATGAGGCCGCTACGACGGTGCCGCTCTCGCCATATGGGGTCACCAAACTGACTGGAGAGCAGCTCTGTAAGGTCTATGCTACGAAAGATGAGCTACCCATCGTTGTATTACGCTTCTTCACTGTGTACGGTCCTAGACAGCGTCCTGACATGGCGTTTCATCGTTTTATCCAGCATATTCGGCACAATAAGCCCATCCCGATCAACGGTGATGGACTCCAAACTCGCGACTTTACATTTGTTGGCGACTGCGTGGAAGCCATCGCAGCAACAGCCCATGCAGCGGATATCATTGGCGAAACCATCAATATCGGAGGCAAAGAACGTGCTTCTGTACTTGATTGTATCGCCATTCTTGAGGATCTTTTTGGCCAAAAAATAGACAGGCAATTTCTTGGCAAGGCCTCCGGAGAGCCTCGTCATACCTGGGCAGATATCAGTAAGGCACAATTACTGCTCGGCTATCAACCGAAAACCGATTTACGGACTGGATTACAAGCCGAAATCATGGATTTATCTCATACTCCTTATTTATAAGGTGACACACATCACATAAAACTGGATCTTCTACATGTAGACGTTTGTAGAAACATCCAGTTTTTCTGTTGAACACAGTACTCTTTCTCCGGGCTACGAGCCTCCTCTTCGCTCACGTTAGTCGATTTTATCGACGATCTCGGGGCCACAGGCCTCGAAATTCCCATGACCACTAATTAAATTCGAAATTTGGACAACAAATAGACGCATTTGACACTTCAAAATCCATTTTTTTGTAAATAAAGGTAAAAATCATTCATTTTAGATACAATCAAAACCAGTTATTAGAAAATATCAAATCTATTCCCCCTTCAAATCGTCACAATTACAAGCGTTTCCATCACTTTTGTTAACGAAAATCAGCATTTTCCTGCACAATCACGTGATCTCACGGTTGCATTTCCCACTCTTATCGTTTATATTTTTATCTTGCTGGCCATCCTAATTAGCATAGAATTCGGTTTATTTAACAATATAAGCCAGCRGATAAATAATGATGAGGTGTACCCAATGACATTGAAGAAAACAGCTGCAGGGCTACTTATACTAACGATGGCAGTTACAGGCGCTGCTTGTACTTCCAAAGATTCTACAACTTCTCCTACTCCTGCTGCGTCAGCAACTGCAGCTCCACAAGCAACAGCAGCAGTAACGCAAGATGCAACAAACATGAAAGGCTATATCGCTGCTAGAATTGCACGTGAAAAAGTAGATTACTTGTTCGCTGAAGCAAAATCAGCAGATGGCGCTTTCGTTGTTAATCCGATTGCTGCAACTGATAAAGAAACAGCTAAGAAGTTTCTTGCTAGCTACGTCGATGCCACGATGCTCGATACTCTTGTGAATCATTATGTGACAGACACGAAGGCTGGTACAACATACGCAACGAACACCAAATCGTACTTCACTTCCAATATTTTAGAGACAAAAAAAGAGGAAATTACTTTCGATAAAGCTAACACGCCTGAGCTTGTGAAGTTCACAACGAAAGATGGCACTACCTATACAACGAAAAAAGTGAACGATAAATTCCTTCTTTCCGAAGTTAAATAAGCTTCTGCTCCATAAGTAAGCCCAGTCCCATGTATGTGGGCTGGRCTTTCGTTATATTTCATAAAGTGCATAACCCGTTTCATGCTAATTTAGATCATACTTCAACCCAACTACTCCAGCTACTTTACCTACTTCAGGATCTCAAACTAGCTAACTATTCTCCTTAAATTTTCAAATAAATGGAAAACCTACAGTTAAATTTCATCATTTCGGCGATTACAGAAGAATAACTGGAAAATACACAGCTAATATTGATGATTTTACTCAAAAATAATATAAACATACTAATTAACTACATATTTTACATCTAATTCAATTTCCGAACCCAAAAGCACTAAATTAGCTGTACTTTTTACAGTTAATCACACTCCCGCTGGGGAGGATGGCATGTTTGGCCCTGGATGACGAGGATCGGGAGAATAGCATGGTTGGCCCTGGATGGCATGGATCGGGAGGATAGCATGGTTGGCCGTAGATGACGTGGATGACGAAGTTCACGAAGATGACGTGGATAGCATGGATAAGGAGCATGGCGTGAAGAATGTGCGAGAAAATCGAATTCCCATACCTAGCCGCGCACAAAAAAGAGCTAAGCATCCGCTTAGCTCTTCTCATTTCATCTATTCCTCAAAATAATTGCTTTCATGCAGCCAATCCGCGATTTGGAACGATCGCAGAATATGATTTTTCTCCGCATCGCCCGGCTCACCGATGAGCGTGCCATTATTAAGAATAGTGAAATTCCGATTCGTATTCACGAGGATTTTGCCCATCGCGGTTGACTCGAATTTCGCTTTATCTACGCCCATCAGATAGGCAAGTGTAGGAAAGGTGTCGATTTGCCCGCCGATAGTGGGAATCTTCTCCCCTTCCATTCCTTTGCTGTAAATAATGAACGGGAGCTGCAGCGAATGCGTTCTCCAGGCTTCATTTTCTAAGGAAGGAATCGCGTCAACTTGGTCTTGATAGTACTTATGCACACCTGTATGATCCCCATATATCGCAACTACCGACTGATCTAACAAACCTAATTGATCCAACTTGTCTAGGAATGCACCAATCTGCTTGTCTGTGTAGTTGATTGCTTGAAAGTAAGCACCCATGATCGTCTTATCCAAGCTTGGATCGAGCTGAAGCGATCTCGTTTTCGCCGGTAAATCGAAGGGGCCATGGCTAGACAATGTAATGACATGCAGCATGAACGGGGATTGGACTTTTGCCATTTTGTCCCCAAGCTGACGGAGATAGGACTCATCTGATAAACCAAGACCGACAGTATCGTCTTCCTTATATTTTCGTAGATCCCAACTCGTTTGGTAACCGATATTATGATGGGCCTCAACCCAGTTCCAGCTGCCCGCAGGTTCCGAATGCGTGGAAATCGTCTGATAGCCCATACCTTCCATTAACTTTGGCAACGAATTATACGTGTTGGTTGGATACCGAAAGAAATTCGCACCCGATCGAATGGGAAACACGGATGTCGTCGTCATTAAATCACTATCTGAACTCGTCCCATTGTTAACCTGCTCATAAAATTGATTGAAATACAAGCTATTACCTAGTATACGGTTTAGGTTCGGCGTAATTTCCTGCCMATTCACCTTTTCACCAATAACGAAGTTTTCTAGCGATTCTACCTGGATGACAATGAGGTTCTTCCCTTGAAACATCCCTTGGTAGCTATTATCCGGAAGGCTTTCTGCGTTCCCTTTAAGCCACTCCTGCACCTCTGTACGATCTTGATCAGCAAGCTTGATACTATTCGATGCACCGAACAGCCGTATCCCATCATACAGATGATAGCCAATCGGTGACATATCTGACATGGATTGAAAAGGGGCCCAGCTCAGATTAAAGAACATCATCTCGCCTTTCGTCGTATTCTTAACATCAATACGATAGTGTTCGTAGGAAACAACACCCACAGCAAGGATAATCAGCAGAGCCGCCAGAATCGGCTGCCTTTTGTTTTCACGTCGACGCGATTGAATTGGTGTGTTTCTAAAGCGAAAAAGTGCAACAGCAGCAATCACCACAAGATCCACAAAGAACCATAAATCAAACGTGCGAATAAAGGTCCACAGATTATAATCGAGAGGATTAAATCCATTGGGATGAGCAAGGAAGCGAAGAGATAGAAACGCTGAATAAGCTCTGTAATACACTAAATCGCAAAACAATACTAAACTAAACAGCACCTGTACACAGATCAAATAGTTGCGACGGCCTCTTTTTTTGAAAAATAGTCCAAAGGCGACGACAAATACGATGAACATAAGATGCGACATGACAGGCGGAATGGTGAAATACATTTTGCCAATATTAATTCCCGCCATATCGGGTGCATGAAGAGCTGCCAGCAAGAGCTGGGACTTCCATAGAATTGCAAAGAACGTATACAAGGTCAGCTTCTCGCTACTCATGACCAATCGAAGAACATGCCCGATCGTGTCGCGGAAGGTCTTTCTTTTATAGGATGATAATTGCAGCAAAAACAGTTCACCTCATACTTCTTGATTTCAAGCCGATTTTCCCATTTTACCACAAGTTATTCGCGTATGTTGCTTAAAATATTGCAATCTACCGACAAGCAAAGCAATATGCCGCTCTCCACAAAAAAAAGAACCTGAGACGAGTGCCCCAAGGTTCTTTGAACTGCTACGTTCTCCCATAAAATCTAATCGTCACTTGATATAAGTTAACAAATTATAGATCAGAACTGCAGCCTGTGCACGATTCGTCGTATCCTGTGGAAACACTTGATTCGCGTAGCCATGTATCAGCCCTATTTTAACCAGCGTAGCAACACTTGTGAACGCATAATCAGATATCAGCGAGACGTCTCCAAATATCAATAGATCCGATTGTTCTCCTACCTGGGTAAGATGATTCGATACGCGTAATGCTCGATCTGTGAGCACCATCATATCTTCTCTTGTAATCGAAGCTTTAGGATGAAATTGATTCGCTTCGTCTCCTTGCACAATGCCCAAATTTCTTGCAATAGCTACTGGCTGTGCATAATAAGCATCAGCTTTAATATCATCAAATGGTTGGCCTACAGTCCCCTTCATGCCTAGAGCTCTCATCAAAAGCACAAGGAAATCCGCACGCGTCACCGCTGCTTCCGGACTGAACTGCCTCTCACCAGTGCCATTCACGATCCCTTTGGAAGCCAAATCTTCAATCGCCTCCACGGCCCAGTCGAAGGAATCAAGATCATCGAAAGCATATGGATGATGTATCGTAAGTGTGGATTTCGCATTTATTTGCTTCGTAAAGTTACCAAGTTTGGAATCTACAAGCTTCACACTGCTTAGTGTGAGTTCATTGTTCCCATTCTGGATCGCTTGAAAATGCAACTTGAATAGGGATTGCTCACCTTCTAATCCTTTCCCTTTTCCAACCTTTGTATGCGCAAGTTGAATATGTGAATCCTTCACAATCGGTGGTACAGAGAACCCAGGTGCATCGGATTTGGCATCTATGAATGTTAACCTTGTAGGATCATACTCCAAATTAATTTCGAAAGCATAGACATCAGTCAATTTTTGTCCCGAAATGACCACTTCAATGGTGTCACCATGATTCGGCATGAGTGTTGAAACCTTCATCGTAAATGTGCCTGATTCATCGGCCTCAGAGGCCCAACTGGTTGTAGGAAGAATCCAACTTATAAAGAGTACTAGTACAAAGCTTATTTTCATCCATTTTCGCAAAAACATGTTCGATGTCCTCCCTCAGCACTCTGAACTCAGAACGATTCATCCCCGTAAAATGAAGATCGCCCGCCATGAAACTATACGAAATGTATCATGACGGGCGATGCTGAATCTGCTTAACCTTACTTAACCCTTATTGAAAGAATGACACTTACTGTTGCAGAATGCGTTGTGCCACAGCAGCCAAATCAACCAGATCCACTTTGCCATCCCTGTTGAAGTCAGCTTTCTTGAACTGTGCCCAATCGATATCTGCGGATGTTTTGCCGTAAGCCGCTGCTACGTTTGCCAAATCTATGACGGAGAGTATGCCATCATTATTCAGATCTCCTGGATCGCCAACGTATTTCAGCGAGTCAAAGACATCTATAGCTTGTTGCAAATTCGCTATCGCTTGCGTCACTTGCGGTTTCGTAACCGCCACATTCGCAGCAACACTTCTTGCAGCGTCGATCGCAGTCTGCAGGGCAGCTTTCGCTCCTGGCGCGTATTGACCACTGCTATAACCTTCTGTTGCGGCATCATGCAAGGATTGCGCCGCATTGATCTTACTGTTTAGAATCGACAGATCGACGATCGCTTTCACCAGAATCACTTCCGATGCTGAGCCAAGGTTCGTTGCCGTCTGCAAATCAGCTAAGGCAAGACTGTCTAATACGATCGTTGTGGACACATCGTCACTGGGCGCTAACGCTTTCCAATGTAGTAACATCAACGGTCCGTTGACATCACCACCAGCCAAATTCGCTGTCAGGATGCGTATATGTCCTGCTCCAACCTTTTGCCCAATGATCGTAATGGCAGGATTTAATGATTCCACCGAGTCAAATTCAAGCAATCCAGCGTCATAAGACAATTGAATATCTTGTGCATACACACTGGAAACAACATCAGACAAATTAATCGTCGTCTCAAAGGATTGCCCGCTTGTGACTGTCGTAGGTCCCTCTATGGAAGCTGATGCAGGTACGGAACCGTACACTCTCACTTCATGAACAGACCACCAGCTGGAATTCGTTCCTGTTTGAACAACTTTGAAGAATCTCGTCACCTGTGGAGCAAAGTCAATGGTGATTAGCTTGTTGCTACCCACTCCTGTGGCGATCGGACTGCCCCAAGTTACACCATTATTGGATACGTATAACGCATAACCCCGTGCATAGTCATTATTGCTGCCTGTAGAATCCAACTCAATACTATTGATACTTGTAGGTACCTTCATATCAATGGTGAACGATTGCTCTGGCGTTGGCGCCATCGGTTTGCCTGCGCTCCAGCGCGTACCCATATCACCATCTATGAGATGAGCTGCTGGATCCGCTGATGTCGAGGTTGCTGTCCATGCAGAGCGATCTAAGGCTCTCTTAGGCGTTGTTACACTTAACGCCGCACTTAACGCGGAAACATTGTTTCCACCATCTTTGGCTTTCACCGTGTAGCTGTAAGTTGTCAGTGGTTTTACCGTAGTGTCCAGATACTCAGCCGTAGTTGTGTGGCCAATGAGCGTCCCATCACGATAAACATCATAACCGGTGACATTGAGGTTATCTGTCGATGCTGTCCATCCAATTTTGACACGATCATGTGCCGCAGTCTCTTTGAGGACCAAATTAGTAGGGACGCTCGGTGCTTCCGTATCCCCAGCATCTGTCCCGTAGAAGTTAATCGTTTGTCTTTGAGCGCTGCCTGATGTCCCGTACACACGACCGMCGATACCATTAATAATGTGTGTGATTTCACTGCCCGCTTTACCATTTAACCAAATAGTCGTCGCATGATGAATTTTGACGCCTGCCGTATTCGGCACTTCGATGGCATTCTCCAGCTTCACCGCTGCATCTCGGAAATAAGAATACACCCCAAGTCCCCAAGCTTCATGGGTCGTAACGGTATCAGCTACTTTATAAGAGGCATATCCATTCTTGCTTCCATCCATCCAAGCCGCTTGATTCGGAACATCATATGGAATCTCGGACTGATAGAAGTAAACGCGACCGCCGTTCCCATTCCATAGGGTTTGATACTCATTATGATGCTCATTAAATAAACCATATAGAGTAACATCATCACCATTCACGATAAGACCATTGGTCGAAACATTCTCTGTCCAACCTGCACCTGCACCGTGGTCTGCGCGCCACATCCAGAAATGATCACCAATGATGTCATCGCTGTTAATGGTCATTTGCGCTTTATTTTCACCAACAACGGCTCCGCCAGTACGGAAGAATAAGTCATGCAACGAGGTTGGGTTAGCTGCGTGATCTAATGAACTGCCCGTTGGTCCGACTTCTAATAACGACGAGGTTGCATTTGGTCCCGCCTCATACAGCAATCCGGCCAGCTTCACGCCATCCACATCAGCAATTGTCATCGCTGGCTTATCTGTCGTTGGAATGAGTGTCGGCATCCCGATGCCCAGCACAACTGTATTCGCATTATTGATACGAATTGTATCATCAATGTGATAAATTCCTGGCGTAAAGAGCAAATTCTTGCCATTCGCCAAAGCAGCATTGATATTCGTAGCACTTGTTGTTGCGGGCACATCTGCACGTACAATATAGAATTGATCAATACTAATGGAATTACCTGGTGTTGCGCCATTTGCCCAGCTTGCACCTTGCGTATTCTGAGAAAGTGACGGGACGAATACTTGATATTCATTCGCGTTATTGATATAGAGATACGGCTTCTCTCTTATGACTGGCGTCTTCTCGACTACTGTATAAGGCGGATCCGGAAAGTTTCCAGTTGGCGTATTCTTGTCACCGACGAACACCATGTTCCAAACCCCGTTGGACCAACTCGACCACTGACTGTTTCGCGAGAACCATTGTTGTTGTGAAGCCGGTGTAACTTGACCATCTACGATGGAGTCCGCGAGGAAACCGCCACTTGCCCATCCAGCTCCCCACCCTGAATCAAAATCGAACAAATTTAATTTCCCTTTAATATGTAAACGCCTTAGTGGTGCCGCTTGTGAAACCGCGATTTGCGTTGTCCCTGCTGAGAAGTGGGCTGGCGCTGGCGGTGTATAATTGAAAGTCGGATTAATGCTCAGATTCTCTATCCCCCGCCAAAAATTACGTGTCGCATTCCCATTATCCCAATCCGCATTCACATTCAGTCCGCCATTGATCAGCACATCATCTGGATTGAGCCCGAGCCCTGAAGCTTGTGTGTTAAACCCAATAAAGTAATTGCCATTATACGTTCCCGGTTTAAAAAGAAAAGCATCTCTTTCCGTACCAAATTCATTGGATTCCTGTCTTGTGAATACCGCATTCACAGCACTCTGAATGTCCGCTGCAGGCATATCAGGATCAAATACATACACATTTGGACCAAAGATCGATGAATTGGCATCACCGATTGGTGTTGCTGCACTCGAAACTCCAGGACTCCACAAACTAAGAACGATAGCCATCATCGATACGGATGAAACCATTTTTTTCAAACTACGCATTGTATACCTCCCTTAGATTAGAAACGATCTATCCTGCTCCACATTCCATTGGTAAGCGATTACATAATTGCTCCGATCACCCTCTCGTCTTACAAAGTAGGATGCTGACTCGTAGTTGGTATCTCCATCATAGAAAAATATGGATCTTAATGAAAGCGGTAAACTTAAGAAGATTAGGAGAGTTACTTAAGGTATTGGGATATTTTAACTATAACGACGACCTTGCCTTATTCTACCTTACTTATGGATATGCTGAAGAATAGCAGGTCGATATCCGATCATTTTCTACCCTGGTCCTTATCCTGTTCACCTTACGAAACATCCGAAAATCCTTAGAATGAAGTAGAGTCAATCAATCAGGAGGTCGAACATGAAAAAACTAACACTTATCTCTACAGCTTTACTTGCAACAACCGTTCTTGTATCCGCATGTGGAAATGGCGAAGAAGCTGCTCCCGCAGATAAAGGCACATCCGGCGAGAAAGTAAAGCTTACCATTTGGCACAACTGGTCTGGTCAAGATGCGAAAGCTGTTGCTATGCGTAAAATTCTAGATGATTTCCAAGCTCAAAATAAAGATATCACTTTGGAAATTGAAGGTCTTCCAACCGACGGTTTGAAAACGCGACTGAAGACCGTTGCAGCAGCCAATGAAATGCCTGACTTATTCGTGATGTGGCCAGATGCGATGACGAAGGAATTCGTTAGCGGTAACTTGCTCCAACCGATTAATGAGTTCTTGGATAGCAAGCCAGAATGGAAAAACAATTTCATTCCAGGCGCTTTAGACGGATATACGGTAGATAGCAAAATCTATTCCGTACCTATGAACTTATCTCCAACTTCCTTTATTTACTACAATAAAGCGCTACTTGATCAGTATCATGTTGCTGTTCCAAAAACGTGGGATGAGCTTATGGCAGCTGTCAAAACGTTCAACGACAACAAAATCATCCCAATCGCGCTTGGTAACAAAGCAAACTGGGCTGCCCAATCCACGATTTTCAGCGGACTTGCTGATCGTATGACGGGTTCCGACTGGTTCCTTAAAGCTGCTAAGCAAGATGGCGTGAAGTTTACAGATCCTGAATTCATCCAAGCTTTGAAAAAGCTGCAAGAGCTAAGCAATGCCAAAGCATTCCAAGATGGCTTCAACAGTATCGATCAAAACCAAATGAGACAACTGTTCTATCAAGGTAAAGCAGCGATGTTCATCGATGGTGGATGGGCGATGGCTGACGTCGTTCAGAATGCACCGAAAGATTTGCTTGCCAACACCCATATCGCTCTAATGCCATCCATTGCAGGTGGAAAAGGTGATCCTCAATCCACTTCTGGTGTAGTTGGTACTGGACTTGGCGTTAGTAAGAAACTTACTGGGGCTAAAAAAGAAGCCGCTCAAAAATTGTTCTATGCACTATCTGGTCCTGATGGTCAACAAGCAACGCTGAACAGCTCCACTTTGGTTAGCTACAAAATTGATCTTGATCCTTCCAAAGCAAACCCGTTATTCGTTGAACTCAATGACCTTATGAAAACAACGAAAATCACACCGGTTTATGATGCTAAACTAAGCTCCGCTGCAGTTGAAGTTATCAATAATGGTCTACAAGAGCTTCTAATGGGTGGAAGCCCCGAAGCGATTGCTAAGAAAATTCAAGACTCACAAGCTGCTTCACTAAGTAAATAATACGTTATCACAACCAGCCCTCCACATCTGTGGCAGGGCTGGCTAATTTCATACATGAAGGAAGTGAGATTGATGAATGCTGCTTACGTCCGCAGGTTTGTTTTTATGAGCCTTGCCCCTGCGATACTTGTTTATGCCTTATTTGTGTTTGTCCCCGTTCTCTGGTCAGGCTACTATAGCTTCTTCGACTGGAAAGGTATTGGTACGGCGAAATTTATCGGTTTGAAAAACTATGTAGAAATTATTCATGATCCTATTTTTTGGACATCCTTAAAGAATAACTTAATTTTTCTTGTTGTTGCTGTGCTCGGCCAGCTGCCAGTTGCTCTTATCCTGGCCATTCTGCTGCATAAAAGCAATGCGCTTCAACGGTTCATCCGTTCTGCCGTCTTCGTTCCGATGGTCATGTCCTCGGTCGTTATCGGAATGATCTGGCAATATATTTATCATCCGCAAATCGGAATTCTGAACCTTCTCCTAGAGAAGCTAGGTTTAGAATCTTGGAAGCTGCAATGGTTATCAGATCCTAAGATCGCTATCTTCGCATTAGCTCCTCCTCTGATTTGGAGTTTTGTCGGTTTGTATCTCATTATTTTCATCTCTGCTTTTCAAAATATTCCTGGTGAAATTCACGATGCTACGCAAATCGATGGCGCTGAAGGAGCACGTAAATTATTCTCCGTTACGCTGCCGATGATGTGGAGTACGGTTCAAATTGCCATTATCCTATGTATTTCTGGCAGCTTGAAATCCTTCGATCTCGTATATGTCATGACCAAGGGCGGACCCGCTCACGCTACTGAGCTCCTTGCTACGTATATGTATAATTCAACTTTTTCCTCATACCGATATGGATTTGGCAGCGCCATTTCGACAACAATCGTCTTGATCTCCCTTATTTTCATTGGGATTAGCCAATGGGCCACAAGTCGTAAATCCAAAGTATAACGAAAGGAGGAAGCTGACTATGTCTTCAATTCCCATTCAAGTAAAATCAACTGCGACAACTCGCAAGTTCTCGTTTCAAGTATGGAAACAAGGCGCACTATGGACGTTCTTAACCCTGTATGCGATTCTCACGCTTTATCCATTGTTTTGGCTCGTTATTTCCTCATTTAAAACGAATAGTGAATTCTTTAACCATCCGTTCGGATTGCCCCAAGTATGGAAATTCTCGAATTACGTAACCGCATGGCAAGCATCCAAAATGGGTACGGCTTTTCTCAACTCGGTTATCGTCTCGCTGGTCTCACTGGCACTTACGTTATTTTTGAGTTCCCTCGCCGCGTATGTGCTTGCCAGAATTAAATTCCGTTTCAAAGGCATTATCCTAGCATTTTTCGTCATCGGGATGCTCATTCCCATTCATAGTACATTAGTCCCCTTGTTTATTCTCATGAAACAAATTGGACTATTGAATACGTACTGGGCACTTATCTTACCTTACACGGCTTTCGCATTACCGACGGCCATCTTCGTTCTTACAGCCTATTTGGCTTCCGTACCGAAAGAAATCGAAGAAGCTGCCTATATTGATGGAACGAGACTTTGGGGCGTATTCTGGCGTATTATGCTGCCAATCTCACTGCCAGCCCTTTCAACAGTCGTCATCCTGAGCTTCTTGCATTTCTGGAATGACTTCTCGTTCGCACTTGTTTTTATTAGCAAAAGCAGTTTAAAAACGTTACCGTTAAGCATCGCTAATTTCGCTGATGGCTACCAAACGGATTACGGCTTAACGCTCGCCGCTATGACGATCGCTGTTATTCCGACAATTGCCGTGTACTTAGCCTTCCAAGAGCAAGTTATGAAAGGGATGACCGCGGGAGCTGTAAAAGGCTAATTGATCAACGATCCAGACAACGAGTTAGGAGATGACACCTGTTGCGCGAGTGGTTCGGCTATTCTTTACAGCGTAAGCTATCCTTCATTATGCTTGTCACAACATTAATCCCCCTCTTGTTTCTGGGTACTTTCGCTTTTACAACATCATCGGATATTACCAAAGAAAAGGCGCAGCAAGCAGGCTTGAATTCACTCGCTCAGATGGATGCCAAATTTCAATTCATTCTGAAAGATGTTGAGAATATTTCTATTTTTCTGATTGGGCAACGGGATATTCAATCGTATTTGAAACGAACTGATGAGAACTTGGATGCGCAAGCACAAATCCTTGGGTTAATGACGAATCTGGTGTACACCAAGGATTACATTTCAAATATCACCATTTATCCCAGCAATAACACGATGCCTCTCTCTACCTCTACGATCTACAATTCGAGTTTGGATCAAGAGATCGCCATCAAACAGATAACAGATAAGTTGTGGACGGGCTTATATCACATTGAGAATTATTTGGGGAAACGACAAGTATTTTCCTTTATACGACCCGTACGCGCTATGAATACCTTTCAAACACTTGGTTGGTTATCGATCAGTGTGGATGAGCAAGTGTTTTCTCGCATTTGGTCCGTTCCACAGTTAGCTGATGGCCAAGGTCAAGTTGCTTTGTTAAATGATCGGAATGAAATCATGTCTTCAACCACCAAGAGTTGGCTGTCACAAGAAGCCGATAGCTTGTTCCCTGGCATAAGGGATCGCGTTCGCGGCTTTTCTTCCGGGGTATGGACGTCAGGCACCGKGAACACTCAACAGAGCATTTTATTTTATCGAGAACCAATGATCAACTGGACGATTGTTGGCATTATTCCGTCAAAGCTATACAGTGCGCAGAATCGGTACATTTTGCAATTAACAGCCGTTGCTGTGGCGCTTTCCGTCCTTACCAATGTGTTTCTCACCATATTCGTCATTCGTAAGGTCACCACGCCTCTCGGATCGCTAACCCGACTGCTAACCAAAATCAATCCTGATGAACCTTTACCCCACTATCCGGTGTACACATCAGATGAAATTGGGCGACTAGCTGGCAGCTACAATTTGTTAAGCACACATATTGAGGCCTTGAAGAAGCAGCTCATCCACAATGAAACACGCAAAAAAGAAGCAGATATGCGGGCATTGCAAGCTCAAATCAATCCGCATTTCCTCTATAACACGCTGTCCTCGATTCATTGGATCGCTTTGCTCAATGAAGAGAATCGCATAGCCGAGATGGTCGGTGCCTTAAGTGACTTCTTGCGTTTCAGCTTGAATAAAGGCAAAGAATATTGCAAGGTCTCGCAGGAGCTAGCCCATATTCGCAACTATGTGCAGGTTCAATCCATCCGTTTTCCAGATGAATTTACCGTGGATTACGTGGTAGACGCCCGACTTAGCGAAACGATCATGCTGAAATTGCTGCTTCAACCATTGGTTGAAAATGCGATGATTCATGGTATTCAAATGAAAGAGGAAAGAGGTGTTATTTCCATTTATGTTGAGCTAAAGGGCAATTCGATGTATGTCAAGGTGATGGATGATGGCATCGGGATGACGGAAGAACGGCTGCGCGAAGTCACTGAAAGTTTATACCCTACTGAGGGCATGGAAGCTAACGATGCCAGTTATGGGCTGCGTAATGTGCACGAGCGACTGCAATTGCATTACGGGCTTGATTCGGGGATTAAGATCGAGAGTCGATTAAATGAAGGTACTTGCGTGTCATTTGTGATCCCAGTTTTGGAGGATAACCATGAAAATCTTGATCGTTGATGACGAGGTCATCATCCGAACAGGCTTGGCCAAAGTCATTAATTGGAAAGAGATCGGACTCGAGCTGCTTAAACCAGCCGTTTCGGCCGAAGAGGCGCTTCGCCGCATGCCTGAGGAACGTCCGAACATTTTATTAACGGATATCCGCATGAAGCATATGAATGGGTTAGAACTTGCCCTTAAAGCGAAAGAAATCATCCCCGATATCGAGACGATTATCTTATCTGGGTACGATGATTTCATGTATACACAGCAAGCGATTCGGCAAGGTGTCAGCGACTATCTCTTGAAATCGAGTCGTCCTGAAGAGATTATGAAAACCGTCCTCCAAGCCAAACAGCGTATTGAAGATAAATGGAAGCATCTCAATCAGGATCAATACAAGAACAAAGAAGTTCGCAATCGATTGTTTGAACGCTGGATCATCGAGGGGGAAGCCGCCGCTGTCGATGCAGCTATGCTGCCGGACTATCTTCCTCTCTTATTTCGCTCACATGAGCATGAGCAACCCAAATTTCAAACCTACGTGGTTACCGCTGAAGGATGGGGAGAAACAGCATCGGAAATTTCTCTGCTGCTTTTCGCCGTTGACAATATGCTGCACGATATCTTGCAATGTGAAACGTTGATTTACAGGCAGCGCATTGTCGTGGCGCTTCCCAAAACAAGCGCATCCGACTTCTTCGATCATCCTGATTCTGCGAAGCAAAAGATCGAGCGGCTGCTCAAATGCAAAGTCAGTATATCCGTCGGCGAGGTCGTTCAGCAACAGTCCGATTTATATAAATCGTATGTCACGGCGGACTATGCCTTTAGCTATAAACATCACCTAGATGAATCTATTCTGATTTATACAGACATTGTTAGGCGTAAAGGTGGCAAAACTGTCTGTACGCACGAGGAGGAGCTAGAGCTCTCTTCGATCCTGTTGGAGGACGACTCCGTTGCATTGAAGAACTGGGTTCAGCGCTATTTGCAATCGGAACTGAGCGACCCGCACATGACGATCGAATCCCTTGAATCATTGGTCCGTTCAGCTGCCCTGTCTGCTCATCGTTGGCTGGAACGTGTATTAACTGCAACGGGACGACAAGGCGCACTGGATGGTCAAAATATCGCCTTCATCGTCAAACGGGATATTGTACTGAAGGATGCCTTATTCCAATATTTGTTGACCCTTATGGAGCTGTATCATCATCGATTAGGTAACGGACAAGCCACACATACACAGAAAGCTATGGCCTACATCCATGAGAATTTGGGGAAAGATATTGGCTTACAGCAGGTTGCTAAATATGTGCATCTGCATCCGAATCATTTAAGCGAAGTGTTTAAAAAGGAAGCCGGCATTACGTTTGGTGACTATGTGACACGACAAAAAATTAATCGTGCCATGGAAATTCTAACCGTATCCCCTGCCAAAATAGCCGATGTCGCAAGCTCCGTCGGATTTGAAGATATTAAATATTTCAGTCAAGTGTTTAAGAAATTCACTGGCAAAACGCCGAGTGAGTTCCGGGAGGAAGCAGTCCTTCACCCTGCTGCTCCACCTCCAAAGTTTTAACAATATCATGGTCTAAGAGGAGAAATCACAGATGGAACTATCAGGATTATGGCGATTGCAGCAGTTCGAAGTAGAACAAGTTCGGCCACTTGAAGTCGCGGCAGCATGGTTAGACGATCGTTTCTGGATTACAGCGAAAGTTCCCGGGGATGTCCATTCCGCCCTCATTGTACGAGAGTTGATTGAGAATCCGTATTTCGGTCACAATGATGCGAAAAGCCGTTGGATCGAGCAAAAAGAATGGTGGTACCGCCATTCCTTCAATTACTCGTTAGGGCATGGAAACGATGAGAAAGAAAAGCATGAATTAACCTTTGAAGGTCTTGATACGTTTGCTACGATCTATGTGAATGGCAAAGAAATCGGAACAACGAACAACATGTTGATGGCACATACCTTCGATGTTACACGCGTCATTCAGGATGGTAAAAATTCAATTGCCGTTAAATTCGATCCTTTGCATTTACATAACAAGGATAAAGAATTATTCCAATGGTCCTCGTATACGAAAGAGCGCCCTTGGCTCCGCAAAGCTGCGATGAACTTTGGCTGGGACTGGGGTCCACGTATGGTCACTGTAGGGATCTGGGGCAAAGTATTTATTGAACGATACCGCCGCGCGAAGCTGGACAGTGTTTTTGCAAGAACGCGCACGATTCGTGATACGCAAGCTGAAGTCCAAGTCGATGTCGACGTGACTACACTTCGCAAAGGAGTACAAAAGTCGTGTGACATTCGTTTAGTGGACGCAGCTGGTCAAGTTGTTGCTTCGGCGCAAGGGAATGTGCAGTCATCTGAATCGTTTATCTTACAAGTCGCTGATCCCCAACTTTGGTGGACACACGACCTCGGTAAGCCTTACTTGTACGAGCTGGAAGTTGTTCTCTATGCAGACGGTGAGCAAGTTGATGCGTATCGCAAACCAATTGGTATCCGTACGATTGAGCTGAAAGTAAAGGATGCGGAAGGTCAGAATGCCTTTGCTTTTGTACTCAATGGTGTCAAACTATTCGCCAAGGGTACGAACTGGATCCCAGCGGATCACTTCATCGGAAGTATTCCCGATCAACGCTATCGAGACTTAATTGATTTATCGGTTACTTCGAATCAGAACATGCTGCGCGTATGGGCTGGCGGCATCTATGAGAAGGATGTCTTTTATGAGGAGTGCGACAAGCGTGGTGTTCTGGTTTGGCAGGATTTTGCCTTCGCGAATGCGTTGTTCCCTGATTTCAACCGTGACTTCATGGAGAATGTCCGGAATGAGGTTATTTATAACATCAAACGTTTGCGCAATTATACGTCCCTAGCTTTGTGGTGCGGGAATAATGAAATTGACTGGCTGTATGATATGAAATCCGCTGGCGGTGACATCAACTGTCCATTCTATGGGGAAATCATTTATCACGAGTTGATTCCTGATGCACTTGAGCTGCTCGATGACAGTCGTGCCTACTGGCCATCTTCCCCATTTGGCGGCAATGATGCCAACGATCCTGATGTCGGCGACCGCCATAACTGGCAAGTATGGCATGGTTCCGTGTATCCGCGTCAATTCGGTGATGTGCCTTTGCTTGATTACAGTATTCAAGGCGTCACGTTCAAAAATTACAAAAAAGACTTCACTCTCTTCAGTAGCGAATTCGGTATGCACGCCTCTGCCAATCGTTACACGTTGGAGAAAAATATTCCAAATGGCCAATTCTACTGGAACAGTGTTGAGATGGCTTATCGCAACAAAGATACCAATCACCAAAAGGGTATTCTCCTTATGGAAGGATATACAGGTATTCCGACCAACATTGAGGAATATATGAACTTCTCCATGCTGACACAAGCCGAAGGCTTGAAGTATGGTATTGAGCATTATCGTCGGAACAAGCACCGCACGAGCGGTTCCCTCATCTGGCAATTGAACGATAGCTGGCCAGGCACGAGCTGGTCGCTCATTGATTATGAATTATTGCCTAAGGCTTCGTTCTACTATGCGAAGAAGTTCTATCACCCGTTGCTGCTCTCGATCGATCATGAGCCTGGGCAGGACTTGAACGTATGGGCTGTCAACGATACGTTGGCTGCGTTACAAGGGCAAGTTCACGTAACGGTTTATAACTTCGCCGGGGAGATCGTGTTTACGCATGGGTTCGATGCTGCCGTGGCGGCGAACTCTGCGATCCAGCTGGGAAGTTTGCCAGAGGCAGCGGTCTTAAATGGAGCATCCGCGGAGCAGGTTGTTGTCCGCGTTCACACGTCCGACTGGGCTGCGCCCGATAATCTTCATTATCTGCGCGACCAGAAAGATCTTCAGTTCCCTGCGACTTCGCTCAGCGTGAACGTCGATGTAGAAGCGCAAGCTGTGCATATTACCGCTAATGGTGCACATGCGCGGATGGTGAAACTGGATCTGCCACAGGGTAACATTCGCTTCAGCGACAACTTCTTCGATCTGCGTGCCGGTGAGCAAGTGACAGTTGAGATTAGTGATCCTACGGGGGATAAGGTTGATTTGAGTCGTTTGCGTGTTAGTGCGATTAACGGGTGAGGAAAATTGCGGATGAGAAATGCTGAAAACTGCTACAGAGAATCAATTGCTCATGATCTTCTGATTTCATGATTGGATTACGAAAAAACTGCTTATTTGCAGTTTTTTCTTTTTTACGTGCAAAGCTCCGTCAAAGCTGCTTTATTGCAGTTTTGGCGCAGCTTTGAAGTTAAATACCCATATACCCATACTAAAAAGAAATAAGCATGCCTTACTTCTACTTAATACCTACTTCTGCTACCTATGCATCAACCGTCTGCCTTTTCTCAGACGCAGCAAACAAATTAATGGATTTTATGTAGCTATTTTTGCTCATTTTGTCCATTTAAGAGCATTAGATGKATTTCCTACAGTTAATTTCTTCCAAAATCCACTAAAACTCCAATCTTGCTCAATTTAACTGTAGGTTATCCATCTATTCAATAACTCCCAACCGTTACGGCAAAATTAGCTGTACATTTTACATCTATTTGAAAGCTAGCTACTCAACTGAGCACTACTTCTACTTCTACTTCTACTTCTACTTCTACTTCTACTTCTACTTCTACTTCTACTTCTACTTCTACTTCTACTTCTACTTCTACTTCTACTTCTACTCTTGCTCCTACTCCCCCAACTCTACTCACAATCAACATATCATGGTAAAAAGAACATCCCCCTCAAGCGCGCGATACTCGTGAAGAGCTCCGCATCCTGGAGGATATCCGATTTCCCTATCTCTTACTTTACTACACCTCAATTCGTAACCAGCAACTCCAATGGCATAAAAGCATACTCCCCATTTCTAACAATGCTGCCCTTGCGAACAGGTATAGAATGCTTGAAAATAGGACCATCAATTACTGTTGTATGGAACTCGCCGCCTTCACCACACGGGTCTATACCACGAGCTTGCAGTTCTTTTATGTAATCGTGGGTTAGCGTGCGTCCCAGATCTTCTTCCCGCATCCCTAACGACAAATTCACCGTAACCAGGACGGAAACAAACCCCAGATCTATAAACTCTTTCACGGCTTGGGCATGGTCCATTCTCCATAGCGGCATGCCAAGTTTTAGGCCAGCATTCTTGGTAACTTTGTCATGCCAACAGCCTTCAACAGGCATATCCAAGTCTCCGGTGACTAACACTTCTGCACCTTGACGTTTGGCTTRTTCCAAAAGGCCCATAAACACGTCTTCATAGTCATCCCAACTGGCAGCAGCCGTATAAACGGGTAAGCCGATGGAGTCTGCTTGGGCGCGAATAAGCTCTGGAGGCATCCCGTGAGATCTGGAACGTTTCCCTTCTTCCTCCAGCATGACGATGAGTCCGATCGCTTCGCCAACTTTCATTGATTTATACAGCGCCAGAACGCTATCCTTTCCCCCGCTAAAAGAAGCTATAAATGTATGCCCGTGAGCACCATTTTTCCAGTTCACAATGTGATTCATCCCTGATGTTCTCCTTTGTTTGTATGCTCTGATCATTATATCACGAGCTGCTCTGGGATTTATTGAGCTCTTTCGCAACAGCTCGTCCCGCTACTCGGCCAGTAAATAAGCACCCTCCGAGAAACGTCCCCTCCAACGCGCGATACCCGTGAAGGCCTCCACCTCCGAAACCGCTTGCCTCTCCGGCAGCATATAGCCCAGGAATCACCTCTCCCGCCTGATTCAGCACACGACCGGATAAGTCCGTTTGTAAGCCTCCCAACGTTTTACGACTTACGATATTCAATCGCACCGCGATAAGCGGTCCATTAGCAGGGTCCAATAGACGATGCGGCTTCGCAACACGAATTAATTTATCCCCGATATAGTTACGAGCGCCTCGAATGGCTGTGATTTGCAGATCTTTGGTAAAGGGATGCGCGATCTCCCGATCTCTCGCCTTGATTTGCCGTTCAATATGGTCAAAATCAAGCAATTTCTCCTCCGTCAACGCATTCATCCCAGAGACCAGCTCAGCCAATGTCGGAGCAACGACGAAATCCTCTCCCTTATCCATAAAAGCTTGCACCGGAGCCATCGCTCCTGGCAGTGCTCGAGACAACACTTTACGGATACTTTTCTCTGTTAAATCGGGATTTTGTTCGGAGCCTGACAACGCGAATTCTTTTTCAATGATTTTCTGGGTTAAAATAAACCAAGAATAGTCGTATCCAGACTTTTGGATAGTCTCCAAAGTTCCCAAGGTATCAAACCCCGGGAAGTTAGGGGCTGGAAAACGCTGACCCCGTGCATCTAACCAGATTGAGGAGGGACCCGGAAGAATACGAATACCATGGTTATGCCATACGGGATTCCAATTTTTGATCCCTTCTGTGTAGTGCCACATCCGGTCGCGATTCACAATCCGACCTCCGGATTGCTCCGTAATGGCCAGCATGCGGCCATCGACATGTGCGGGCACACCAGAGAGCATCCGCTTAGGTGCTTCACCAAGCCGACTCGGCCAATATTGGCGGACTAACTCGTGATTAGCGCCTATTCCGCCACTGCTGACGATGACCGCTTGCGCATGGAATTCGAACTCGCCAATTGCCTCACGTGAGCTCACTTCTCCACGAGCCGCCGTGCTAGCCACAAGCACGGAACCTCTAACACCCGTGATAGCACCACCGCTTTGAATAAGCTCGTTCACGCGATGACGCGGTCGGTACACAACGAGTCCACTCGCCATATGCGCTCTGACTCTCTTCTCGAATGGCTCAACGATGCCAGGCCCTGTCCCCCAAACGATGTGGAAGCGAGGCACAGAGTTGCCATGCCCATCTGCCAAATAACCACCGCGTTCCGCCCACCCGACAACTGGGAAGAAGCGGATCCCCATGACATGCAGCCATTCCCTTTTTTCACCAGACGCGAACTCGACATAAGCCTCCGCCCACTTGCGGCCCCAGTAATCCTCGTCGTCTTCACGATCAAATCCAGCTGAACCTTGCCAGTCCTGCCAAGCTAGCTCTTGTGAATCTTTAATTCCCAACCTGAGCTGCTCGGGGGAATTAACTAGAAATAAGCCGCCGAATGACCACCAGGCTTGTCCACCAAAGGAGGCCTCCGGTTCTTGATCCAAGAGCAGCACCCTCTTACCAGAATCCGCAATCTCCACTGTTGCCACTAAACCCGCGAGTCCTGCTCCAACTACAATAGCATCATAGTCCATGATCGAATTCTCCTTTGATTCAGTTTCTTCTCTAGATAGCCTTAATCGATCTTTTGCCAAAAAAAAATAGCCTCCCTCTGACCACTATAGCCAAAAAGGAGGCAATTCAAAGGATGGAATGTCCATCCGATTACGAATCCTTGAGATCTTCTTCCATGTCGTCAATCACGACAAGTGATTTTTCAAGCGTAAACTTCCGCAGAGGCTTCACTTCAATTGCTCTAGGACGCGAGTCGCCATAAAGCTCAGTGAAGATCTCTTCAATTTCATCACCTGTCAAATCTTCACGTTTCAGCAGCTCTTCCGCGATCTTGTGGACGAACTCTGTATATTCGTTTACGAGCTTCTTGACCTCGAGCATTTGCTCTTTGAGCAGCTCATTAATTTGTGGCCGCAGTGCCTTAAGTCCATCCGTCCGCGAACCGACCGCTAAGAAGCTGAATAGTTCATCGCCCATCCCCAGCATCCCCAGATACGCACCTGCAATTTGGGTCGCATGCTGCAAATCTGACGTTACGCCGTTTAATTTCTTGTGAAGAAATTCATCTTCTACCGCACGGGCAGCCAGACAAACCTGAATCTCTGCCAACATCTCTGAATCGCTGCGGTTATATCGCTCATGGGTCTCTTTCGTAGCCGAAAGTCCAAGAGCGCCCCCACGTCGAATGATCGTCACTTTCCAAACTCGTTCATGAGGCTTCAACAGAAATTGTGCCACTGCATGACCCGCTTCGTGATAAGCGACATTCCGCTTCTCATCATCGCGCATCGAGCGAAGCGGTTGTTTGAGCCCCCACTCATAAGTCTCCATAGCGGCTCGGAAGTCCTCATAACTCGCCGCCTGTGCGCCACGTTGATGTGCGATAACAACAGCTTCGTTGACGATATGTTTTATTTGAGCTGGGCTGTAACCGATGGAATCAAGACCCGCTTTTTCCGCAGTTAACGATGCGTCCAGCTTGACCTTTTTCAAATAGTATTGGAAAATATCAACCCGACCGTCGTAATCCGGTACATCCACCCAGAGTTGTCGATCGAAACGACCTGGTCGCAGCAAGGCTGAATCGAGCACATCAGGCAAGTTGGTAGCAGCTACCGTTAGCACTGGCGGGCGTTCTGCCTTTTTACGACGTAGTCCTAGAGAGCGCAGCATCTTTACAATTTTGGAGGTATCAATATTAGGTGGGTCCATTTGCAGGAGCAGCTCGTTCAGAAGGCCTGAACCTCCACCCATCCCCATCATCCCCATGCCCATACCGCCACCGCCGCCTTGACGACTCATCCCAATCGCATCGATCTCGTCAATAAAGATGATACAAGCGCCGTAGACGCGCGCAAGCTTGCGGGCCTTTTTGTAAATCCCCATCACCTTGAGGTTACCTACACCGAAGAACATATTCTGAAAGCTTGGTGCAGACGCGTAAGCAAAAGGAACTTGTGCTTCATTCGCAATAACCTGTGCTAAATATGACTTCCCTGTTCCTGGCGGTCCACAAAGCAATAATCCGCGAATAGCTTCGCCGCCCATTTCCTTGAACTCTTTGACACCTTTAAGCAGGGTAACAATCCGTTTCGCATTTTCCACAATTTCAGGGTTTCCACGATAATCATCCCATGTCGATCCGGTTTCTCCAGGCAGAATCCAATACGTTCGTCCTCGAGCAAGGAACCAGAACAAGGCAACAAATTGAATGATCATAAAGGCCATAGCGAATACCAGTTGCATCAGCAACGACGCGACACTTATTGCTATCCCCCAAGCGGTTGGCCCACCTGCCCATAGCAGCCCGCCAAACAACACGATGGCTGCTAGCCAGAGGATGAACTTTCGCCATCTAATCCATTGATATCTCCTCATGGCTACACTTCCTTCATATGATTAAGTTTGAATATCCCTATGAAAAAACAACATTCTTGGCCCCGCAAGAAGCAGGGCCACAGCAACGGTTATTGGAATCTTTTAATAATATCGAGCACGTACTTGGTCATCACAGCGAGACCGCAAATGAAATAGAAAATCACCACAATCCACCCTGTTGGATCGAAAGAAATCATAGATAATAGGACCGTCAGTGGCAGCACATAGTATAGGACATCTTTCAAATAACCTAACACGAGTGTAGGACCAAAGGAGCCAACCCAGAAGGATTTGAAGAACGCAATCAGAAAATCAATCAACATGAAGCCAAAAATACCCCACAACGTGTAAATTATCCAGCCCTCAATTGTATTTGTCACTTTTCATCACCACCTTCCTACATACTATGCTAGGATTACTGACGGGTGAGAGATCAGTGGGCAACAAGCGTTGAACCAGAAATATTTACCTTCTATTACTTACTTCATACAGCTTTATTTTCCTTCTCAATTCGGATTGTTTTAAGAAAAATATATTACTTTTTTTAGGAAATAAGACCGAAGATTGTAGCGGAATCTTTGAAAATACACCAAGAAATAGCTTCTAAATCGCGAAAGCGCAACCAAGCTAATGATATTCAGCGATAGAAACCGATTCAGTTGAATTTAATTTTCCTTTTTTTAAAATCAACACCCAGAAAAACCCATCTACTCCCGAATGCTGTTAGTAAGATTGACTAACTCAAGCACGCACCGCAGGGTCGCAATTTTCTACTCATATATTTTATTAAGGAGAGAAGAAGAAGATGAAGCATTCGCGAATGAAAAAACTGCTTATCCCCACGCTAGCCCTCACACTTGTTATGACGACTGGCACAACAGCCTTCGCTCAGAACGGTCGCGACCACAAGGACGATGATCGTAACAACAACGCACGCCAATCGTATGACAAACGCCCACAAGCACCTATCAAATTTGACTTCAAAGACATCAAAGGGAAAGAATTCGATTGGGCCTTAAGCTACATTATGAGTCTAGTCTCTAGGCGTATTTTCGATGGGTATCCCGATGGTACTTTTAAACCGCAAGAAACGGTCTCACGCATTGAGGCCATTACAGCAGCTGTACGGTTAATKGGACTCCGCGATCAAGCCGAATCCGATCAAGAAAAAGCGACTAAGCTGAATTTCAATGATGCAGCCAATGTACCTGCGTGGGCCGTCGGCTACGTAGCTGTCGCATTGGAGAACGATCTTTTCGCCGAAACCGATACGAACGTCAATCCAAATCAACCTGCTGATCGCCTCTGGGCCACAACGCTCCTCGTGAAAGCTTTGAAGCTTCAAGACGAAGCTGAAGCCAACATGAACGCAAGGCTTCCTTTCTCCGACGCATCTAGCGTACCTGCGGGTTCGGTGGGATATGTTAAGGTTGCCGTCGATAAAGGTCTCGTGAACGGCTTTGAGGACAATACATTCCGCCCTAAACAGCTTGTAACTCGTGCACAAATTGCCGCCTTGTTGGATCGTGCAGGCAATCAATTGCCGGGCAGCATTGATGGACTCGTGACAGGAACTGTCGTCTCGCCAGTCAATGGTAATGTACTAACCGTCCGAACGAACGGTCAAAACATTAATTTGACATTAAATCCCGATGTTTTTATTTACCGAAATGGTGCCAAAGTCAGTCCTTCCGCTTTGCAAATTGGGGACGTCCTTAAGATTCGTTCCAACGACAATTCCATCATTTACATTGAAGTTTCCCAGCCAACTGGCGGCAACCCGACAACGCCTACTCAAGCTGTAGGTGTAAAAACGGGCATGGTATCTTCAGCGGTAACTGGTAATACACTCACCCTTTTAACTAATGGGCAAACGATTTCCCTTCCTTTGAATAGCAATGTGCTTTACTTCCGTAATGGCACTCCGACGACGGCCGCAGGCTTGCAAGTAGGTGACATCGTAAGCACGCGCTCCTACAACTATGGCATCAGTTATGTAGAAGTCACGCAATCTGTGGGCACCGTTGGAACACCAACGAATTTCGCTTCGACTTTAACCGGCACGATGACTTATCCGATTAGTGATAATACGTTACTTCTAACCACGTCTAACCAACTTCAAGGCGTATCACTGAACAGTAATACCATCGTTTACAAAAATGGTGCATTTACAACTCTTTCAGCGCTTCAGGTTGGCGATATCCTAACAACGTACGCTTACAATCATATGGCTGCTGTTATTGAAGTAACCAAAAGTGTCTCTCCGGTAACGACGACAGGTGAGATGACCGGTACGATTGCTGGCCAGATCAGCAACAACTTACTCACGCTCACGAGTGGCGGACAATCTTACAGCCTGCAGCTTCACGCAAACACCTCGATCTACTCCGATGGTGTTCAAACGACAAGCGGCGTATTGCTGCCAGGTCAAGTGATTAAAGTGCATTACTATAACGGCGTTGTGCTCCATGCCGAAGTCCTACAGCGTGCTGATGGCACCTCGGTTACACAGCCAACCATTGCCCAGCTCACAGGTACGATCATTTCAGCTACAAACAATCTCATCGTGCTTGTCAGTGGCAATCAGGCGCAAGCGATTAATTTGAACGACAAAGCTTTCATCTATCGCAGCGGCACCCAAGTCAGCGGTTCAGCTTTGCAACCAGGTGATATTGTCAAAATCCGCTCCTACAATAATTCAGCCATCTATGCGGAAGTCACGCAACTCACCAATGGTAACACTCAGAACTTTAGTGTGTCTGGCACATTTAACAGTGTAACCTTTACGAATCAAGGTAAAATCGCCACAATCACCATTAACCAAACAGGAACAAATGGAAGCAACGTAACAACGACTTACAACGTGTCCTCATCCGTAACTATTACTGGCAACATGTCCAATTTGGTGCAAAATCACGCCATAACGCTGAAAGGCACAGGTGCGCTGATTACGAACATCAACATTCAGTAGTCAAAGAAAAAACGGTCCCCCATAAGCCATGGAAGTGGCGGGGGGCTTCTTTTTTTGTGAAGATGGAAGAACAATACACCAGATCGTTACTCCTCCAACTTTTCTTTTTTGAGTCGTGTACACTTGTGTGGGCCTCAAAAGTGCAAAAGAGCATCCTTTTAAATCGGAGTAGCTTAACTTGCTGAAATACGTGCGAATAGGCAACTATTTCTGGAGGGTTGGATTATTTTGGGACTTTTTGGTCCAAAAGGTTGCCTTTTTGCACTAATTCATCTAAATTCAGCCTATCTCGCTTAAAATAAGTGTATTTTTGCATCTTTGACCATTTATTTCATCGTGGCAACGCGATGGTGGGGGTGGGAGGCAAGTTGGAAGATGGCGATTCGGGCGCATTTCGCTGCTGTAAGCGTGTTTTTCATCGTTACAGCGCAGGTGGATGGCGATTCGGGCACATAACACTGCTGTAAGCGTGTTTTCATCGTTACAGCGCAGGTGGATGGCGATTCGGGCACATAACACTGCTGTAAGCGTGTTTTTGATCGTTACAGCTCGGGGAGATGGCGATTCGGGCGCATAACACTGCTGTAAGCGTGTTTTTCAGCGCTACGCGCGATGAGTCTGGTGCTTCGAGGCGATCGCCGTAGCCACAAATCCACAAAGAAAAGGAGCTAAGCGCAAACACGCTTAGCTCCTTTTCCACTCTATTTGGGCAGCAATGGTGCGCCCTGAATCACCGCAAATACAAGCTGAGCGGCTGCAGATTCAAGTCCTTCAAGCCGGCATGAACCAGCTTCGCGACTTCAATCCCGCCTTGCTGCTGGAAATGCGTGTTGTCTTCCACGCCATCCGGGAAATTCATGAATTCACCTGGCGCCAGCCACATGAATAGCCGTTTCGTTCCCTCTGGCCCTAAAGCTTCAAACAATGCCTTGCTGCTAGCTGCAAGATCGATCAATGGCACTTCTTCCGCCGCAGCCAACTCACGCATCGCGATCAGGTAATCGCCGTGTGTATCACGCAGCGTACCATCTTCCTCGAAAAACCGTCGTTGCACGGATGTGATCAGAATCGGATATGCGCCTCGCTCCCGAGCGCCGTCGATATAGATTTTCAGCGTTTCCTTGTAGGTGGAAAATGGCTCCGTAAACCGCGCTTCATCCGGCTTCTGGTCATTGTGACCGAATTGGATGAGCAGGTAATCGTGGGGCTTGATTTTGCCCCAAATCGTATCCAAGACACCTTCGCCTATGAAACTCAAGGAGCTGCGTCCCGACAAGGCATAATTGGCTACCGCTGCATCTGCTTTGACGAATAAGGGGAGCATTTGTCCCCAGCCTGCGTACGGATACCCGTCAGTCGGCTGATCGGTCACGGTTGAATCTCCTGCTAGAAACAGCGTACAAGCTGTAGGCACAGGCTCGATTTCCAGCGCATTGATGCGCGGTGCTCTACCTGTGAACGTAAGCTTCAACTGAGAACCTGTCACCCATACAGAGAAACTCGAACGGGCAAAATGCCCCGCCGAAGTACGTTGCTTATGAAGCACAAGCCTTCCTTCACCTGTGGTAATTGTTGTTTCTGTTTCAGCGATCTCATCGCCTAACAGGATCGAAACGCGATAGGTCCCGTCAGGAACATCCACCAGAAACGAAGTGTCCAGCGGGATGCAGAAATCTCTGCGCAACGCGCTAGGCTCCTCTCGATCCTTGGCATGCACATTCTTCACATGGCTAAATCCATATCCTACCGATTTCTCGTACTGAGTAAGTGGGGTGATCTTCGTATATCCTATGTCAGCACTACCGACCCCGAAATCGAACTTCAATGCGTGTGTCATCGTAGATTTCCTTTCTCTTATAACGGAATTTCGCCGCCAGGATATAAGGTTGAGCTGGACAAACGTTTGGGCTGCGGCAGTTGTGTACCGGATAGTCCCTCTCGCAATGCAAGCGGCCTACTTGCATAAATGGCGGCAGTTCCGTCATTATAAATGATCACTTGCTCTGTCCCACTACCACATACATCGGCATGAACAGCATATCCATTTAGCGGAAATTCAACAACAACGTTCATTTCCCCATCATATAAGGATGGCCATACACCACCGCCTCTGCGATAAGCAAGGATCAGATCTGCAGCATCAGCTTTCCATCCGCGAAGTGGCTCAATAATCGTCAACCAACCATCGGTTTGACGATCTTCTTTCCAGATCTCTTGACCTTCACTGTCCAGCAAAAACAAACCGTCCTTCCCCTTCAATCCCTTCCCATCATCCTCACGGACGAGTCGATCCAACCCAGCAATTTGCAACCCAGGTTTATCGCTGCAGAACCTGCCCAAGGCGATATGCTGCGATTCAATCGAGCCTTCATAGCGCCAGAGCTCTTTGCCGAAGCGGTCATACATCACTGTGACACTTCCGCCGATCACTAACTCTGGATGGCCATCTCCATTCACATCTCCGACCCAGATACAATCAGCATGATCATCGAGATCCTGACAGCTCCACAGCTTCTGACCATCATGGTCCAACAGATCATAGCCAGCCATGACCTCGTCTTTCCCATCACCATCCAAATCGTATACCCATGGGAAGTGACCAGGATTTCCTTCATGCGTCCATAATAGATTAAAATGACGATCGAGCGCCCACATCGTGTGATAGCGGTCTTTCAAGATAATATCACTCGCATATGCCCCGCCAGTCAAATTCGCCACGATGATGCAATCATGGGCGTGCTCATGCGGCAGCTCGTGCGAGGCTTTCACCTCGCCAGTCCTCCCGTTCAGGATGAGAAAGCGCCCATCCATCACGCAAAGTACTTCTAGCTGACCATCGCCGTCGATGTCAGCGATTTGTGCAGGGTAGTCGGACCCTGCACTTCCAGCTCCGGAATCGGGCTTGCCTGTCTGCCACAGCAGATTGCCCTCCAGATCAAATGCCGTCAGGCACTGCACCTGATGGGGAATATATCGAACATCCTGACGGTTGTCAGGATGCACCAACAGCATCTCCATGCGACCGTCACCGTTCAGGTCGCCTAGAAGCATTTTGCAGCGCGGACCAGCCTCACGAATGTCTATTTTACCAATCAAATAAGGCTCTTTGCTCGCTTGTTCCACAGCCCATCTCTCCTGTCTATTGAGGTAGCCAATCCGATATAAGCTCAAGTGCGATAATCGTATTCAATGACCATTGTGCGGCCTCATTCGTACTCATCCAATCGATCTCTTGCAAAGTATCCACATGCGTGACGATAGACGCTTCCTCCTGAAGATCAACCTTAGCGAATGCGCTTCCCAGCAAAATAGCCCAACACTTCTCAGCCGTCTCATCGTCCCGCTTATAAAAGGCTCCATACGCAGTGATTGCTGCACTGAGCACAGGATGCTCGAAATTATTCGTGGATATCTGACCATGGGTCAGCTTATCCTTCTGCTCCTGTGTTTGATTATAATACACGCCAAGCTCCGCCATCATGTCTTCCCATTCGGGATCCTTCAACATGCCAGCAAGTTCGAACCACACCTGCGGTCCTCCCATACAAATGGCCAAATGTCTGCCCCAATTATCGTCACCAAGTGGCGAGAGTACACCTGTTTTCGGATCATACCCATAGGTCGGGCCAGAGATAAGCCCATAATTAGCATCCTTAATACAATTGATGCCCACCAAGATTTTATCCCGATACGACGTATCCTCATAGCGCTCCCAACGTGTCATCCAGTTCGAGCTGAAAGCCGCCCAATCCGGTCCCACACGGATATGCGTTGGATGCTCATCCTTCGGAAAGTAAGCGCGCATCGGATCCAAATTCACCGTGGTGAAATCCGAATCACGCACTTCATCCATAATATCCCCGACCCGCTCATCGGCGGTCAAATAATAGAAGTACCGATGTAAGCCCGCCATCCCGATGCGAGCCTCCTTGCAGCCGCAGCCCCAATGGACCACATTATGCCGAGAGCCGAGTCCCGCATATTCGCCAAAATGGTACAGGTCTACTTCACTTGTGTGCCGAGTCATCGCTTCTGCCATCCKGAAGATATCCGCTCGACCCGTCCGCAGGAACATCACCCATAGCCACATGTTGGGCGCAAGCTCTGTATTTTGCCAAGCACAACCGCCTAAATCATAGTTCCATACATGCCTGACAGGATCATAACTATGCATGTAATCGCCATAATCCCAGAATCCATACCACTTTCGTTGCTCAACTTCATCTTGATAAAAGGTAATAATGCCATCCAGCCTATTCTCTAGTTGCTCTTTCACTGGATGACTACGGTCTGGTAAACTCCAATAGCCAAAGGCACCTGACTCGTGATAATACCCAGGCTCGCAAATAAGAAGGGATGGATCTTGCGACTCTTCCTGCATGTGCTGCAACATCTCCATGCCCGGCGTCTCGCTCGTACACCACAGCATCAATTCACTCGTATTCGCAATTCCGTAGGGTGTTGCCCGTAACTCTTCAGCCCCTTCATACGAAGATTCCACGTGTGTTTCTGTATCATAATGGCGAAGGTCCATCGGTGTCCCGTCCGGGGACCACAACCAGATCGTTAATGCAGCCTCTGAAGCTGCTGTACCATGTACCTCAAAGCTAGATGGATGCTTCTCCCAGAAGTGTCGCAATCCCACCGCTAAGCCGCCGCCTTCACCGCCGACATAGCCCAGACCGCCAGCGCGCGCGCCATCTGTTACCTTGACCCAGCTGCATCCGGGTTTCGTCCGCTTCCAAATACGGTAATGCTCGGATGAATCTTGTACGATTTTAAAGCTATCCCACGTTGCCGAATCATCCAGCAGCCCAAGGAAATACGCATCCTCTGCGGGGTCAAATGTCGTTAATTCGCCTGCCGTTTGACGCTCAAATAACGCTCTATACTTCCCTTTGGTTCGACGGGTATGTAAGGTTTTGGGTGATTCGCTGAAATAGCCACGATCCCCTGCAAAACGAATATGCCGATTGTATTGGGCCCCTCTCATCGGCACCGCGAAGCGAATGCCTAGGCCTTTAATGAAATCCTCATGAGGATTTCCATCATAATGAAACGTATGCACGAGTTTAATTGTTTCCTGCCCCGCATACACATACATACGCATTGTAAAAGGCAGCCACTCTCTTGTTCCCGTCGTCGAGCGGAGTCTGCCGTCCAGCTTAACGACGGCCCGAATCGGTCCGGCTTGTTCAACAATAGCGCGTAGGACACGGCTTTCGAAAGTCTCTTCGCGACTTATCCGTACCCCCGACGCCTCGCTCAGTCCTTCTTTCAAGCCAATCAACTCGCCGCCACTGCATATTTCGTTGCCCTCACGAACGATGCTGCGAAGCCATTGTTTCCCCTGCTTGCCTATTGTGCAAATCATGACGCCTGTATCCAGCGTAATAGTATCATCCGTTTCCGTTACGGTAATTTGCTTATCCGACTCGGGACCCTTGCCTTTGCGAATAGCAAACCCTTCACCAGAACCGGGAAGGACTGCCGAAGCATGCGCAGACCATTTCACGCTGCCATCCGGCCAGTAAGCCGTCGGCCAGCTTTGGACCGGAACAGCGCCTTGGCCGTCATCCGTTTCCAACCGCAATGACTCATCGCGTCCAAGCTCACCCTCACGCCATGGTATTCCCCACGTTATCCCTACAGGCTTTGATGCCTCTTTGTTTAACCAACGCAGCTTAATTGCCGAATTCGAAGCCAAGCGAATCATCTCCTTTTCACATGTAGCCCTATTGTAGAAAGGAGATCTCTTGCGAACAAGCGGACATTATTGCTAAACAGCGATTTAGCGGTTTGCACTTTATTGGCAAACTCATACATTGTTGCTAAGTTGTTCGACTGAGCTCACGATAGCGCGTTGGCGTCATGCCTTCCAGCTTTTTGAAAATCCGATTGAAATACGTATGTTGGTATCCGACCTGATCGGCGACATCATTGATTCGCATTTCCGAATCTCTTAGCAGTTCTTTGGCTTTATCCATGCGCAGCTCCGTCAAGTAATCGATAAAGTTTTTGCCGGTCACTTGCTTAAAGGATCTGCTAAGAAAAAATGGATTCGTCCCCGTATGCTCCGCACAATTATCAAGCGATATATCTTGTCTGTAATTATTTTGCAAATAAATCATCGCTTGTTCGATAATGCGTTTCACTTGCGCGTCCGAACGACCAGACATCTCCCTCATGAAGGGACTTAGCACTTTATCCTGAAACCAGGCAAGAATTCTTGTAGACTCTCGAATCTGGGAAAGCTGTTCATATAAGTTCGCACCCTTGAAGAGGCGATTCGGATTAATTCCGGATACCATGATGGCGTGCTGAACATTGCCAAGCAAATGCAGCATCCCTTGCTGAACCTCAATTTCTTTGGCCMCTTTGCAGGTTAAAACCTCCAGGAAAGACACCAGCATCTCACTTGCTTCCCCTTCTTTTCCTGTCCGTAAGGCTTGAATGAGCTCCCGCTCCTGTGTAAATGGATATTGCAACTCCATGTCTTCATCTCCTGCATAATTGTCATGCTCCATATCGATAATCTGATTAACATTGTCGAAGTAACGATAGCTAACCGCTTGCTTCGCTCGTTCAAATGCGATTGGGACATCTGAAATCAGTGATACTGGCCGGCTGATCGCCATGGTCATGCGCATTTTCAAAATACGGTTAATCGACTGTTTCAAATCGTCACTAAAAGCTTGGGTGGCTTCCGTATAAGATTGATCCTCAGGCAGGATGAGAAGAATACCCGCTGTTAAATCGTGAAAGTTTAGGGTATGACACTTGTCAAAATACTGAGCCGCCAGCTCATCAATCATATTCACGGCCGCAAAAGTAACAAGTCCCTCTTCACCTAACCGGAAGTTCCCCTCCATGCTCGACATCCCAATCAACTGGACATAGAGGACAACGAATTGTTTATGCTTCACGTCCCACTTAAAACGCTCCATTCGATGTCGTAAATCATCTTCTGAATACGCATTCAAATATCCTTGCAGCAGTTGGTGCAGAAAGCTGTCCTTGAGGTGGGGAAGCTGTTCTGTCAGCTTCGTGTTCAGCTCGAGACTCTCGTTATGCAAATTCATCCACTTCGACTCCAGCAATGTGAATTCGTCTGCATTTTCGTGGTGAGTCGTGTTTCCACCCAGCATCGCAACAAGCCTTTTGACAGGCAAATAAATGCGACGTGAAGCCAGCCATGCGAGAATAGCCGCAAGTAGTAATACAGCAAGACTTACCGTGATAATCAACTTGGAAATAAAGACTACCGGTGATGTGATACTCGAAATCGGCGATGCGGATACATAGGTCCAATCTTCCGCAATTCTGGCCAAACTACCGTACGATACCGTGTATGTAGAGCCTTTCCAATCCATAAAAAAGGAACCTTTATTTCCTTTTAGTGAGTCAATTTTGTCACGAAGAGCGCTTACAAATGGAGATGACGACGTATGCCCGTTTGCTGAAACGAACAGTTCACCAGCGTTCTGAATCAGAAACGTCTCCCCGCCATCATAAGGCGTTAGCGTATTGAGCATATTGGCCACCTTCTGACTATCAAAACGGAAAACTAAGACCCCGAACGGTTTCAAACTTCCACCCGGAACTTGATGAACGAGCGTTAAATCTTTGTTATCCGGACGATTCGCATCAAATGACCATTGCGTCCAGTAGGTCGTATTTTGACCGTGGATGAGAGGTTCATATCTAGAAGCTGTCGCTGCTGTACGATTATCGATCTTCATATATTCAGGGTTGAACAGAACAGAGCTTGTTCCACCCACGTATAATTCAGCATGCTTCACCATCGCATTAGATCCCTGCATGGCGACCAGCGTTCTGGTAATATCCTGAGTCCGTTCGAAATTCCTTACAAAATCAAACCCATTTAAACTATAGTCAAATTTATTATCGAACGCCCAATGGGATAGCAGCAGCTCCAGATTGCCTAACTGGTCGTCGATATTTTGTGACCGTTGTTCAATTTGCCGATAATGGAGTTGAAGCAGCTCACTTTCCACACGCCCACCTGCCATCCAATACACGAGGACGCCCATCAGTAGCCCAGGAATACCCGAGACGATGAAGATCGTTATCAGACTCTTTTTGTAAAAACGACCTTGTCCACCCATCGTTTTGCTTAAACTTCTTGCCAGACCTTCTTTCATTGCTCGGAACATGCTCTCACCAACCGTTCGAAAGTTTAGTTTGGAGCGAAGACTTCAACTTAGAGCGTATACCGATTGGTGTATGAATGGAAGTTAATTTCCAGAGGAAATACATGACTTTTCCGACTTTTTGTGTTTAAAATGCAGTGGTGAGGGAGATTCAGTTTCTCCACGCCAACTCAACGTCCGTAAAAAAGCAGCTCCCTAATTGTCAGGAAGCTGCTGCCGGTGCAGAGACAGACTTGAGTTGGGCTAGAGTGGGACAGCTGCTCGTCACTTAAAGAAATTTTTCATTAATGGCATTATAAACGAAATAACACCCATGCCMATCTTCATAAAACTGCCGATGTTTCCAAAGAGGCCGCCTGCAGAACCACCTCCGCCAAGTAGCCCCCCAAGACCTCCACCTGATCCTCCTCCACCAAGCAAGCCGCCAAGCCCTCCGCCGCCTAACATCCCAAGCATGTTACCCAATCCACCTAAGCTGCCTAAACTAGAGATTTGGGCTTTGGATTTGTTTTTATTGCGGGGAAGTTTTTTTGTTGCTTTGAAGCCTTGGAGAATGACTTGATTAGCCTCAATGTCTTCCAAAATCCCATAGTATACGGAACCATCTTTAAGCCCAATACATACCGGTGTTCCTAAATGAGCCGCTGCTTGTGCAGCGATCGTTGACGATGTTMTGACTGCTGATTTTTGTACGGCATGACTGCGTTTATGTTTACTTTTGGACTGATGTAAAGGTTTCATGCTGCTCACGCATCCTTTAAAAGTAGTTATTCTTATCATCTTATGTTCAGCAGACAAGTTTTGACTGAGCTTTTAAGCACATTTATATAAACAAAGACCAGTCTTACACACTATTCCTAGTGGTGGACTGGTCTTTGTTTCAAACTACTATTTCTTCGCAGCAGCATACAAATCGTTCATTTCCTTCACCAAATCATCACCACCCGATTTCTTCCAAGTTTCAAAAGCAGCCTTCAGAGCCGCTTCGTCACTTTGACCGACGATGAATTTAATACGCGCATCGTTGATGATGTTATCCAGCTGTTGACCTTTTTGCGAGTACACGCTGGAGATGAATGGCTCAACTGGATTGGCCACAATGTTCGCTTCTGCATCTTTTTGAATCTTCGTCGTTTGCAAACGAAGCGGTGTTTGCTTCACTTTCAAGCCGCGATCTTCCGGAATAAATGGCAGCATTTGGTTCAATCCTTCGACTTCGGACTCGAGAAGAGCTGTATCTTTACTCACCACAAGCGCGTCGCCATCCTTCGTATAATGCTTGCCTTCGATACCGTAGCCAGCTAACGTTTGAAGATCAGGCTCATTCATTTGATCTAAGAATTTCAGTACACGCTTCAGTTCCTCTTCCGTCTTCACTGTGGATTTCGAAACAGCTAGAATACCTGCAAATCCGGAGGTAGGCAATGCTTTCAAGCCATTTTTGCCTGTGACACCAATCATATTATCTACATAATGAATGTTCGGATTATCTTTGCCATCCTTGGCAAGCGCTGCATGTATTTTATCATCCATACGTGCGGCATTGTCGGTTACGTCTACGATGACCCCTGCTTGATTGTTGGCAATTGGATCGTTCCACTTCGCTGAATCAAACACAGCAAAATCCTGATTAATTAACTTCTCATCATATAGCTTCTTCATAAATTTAAGGGCTTCCAGATATTCGGCAGTTTGATGCTCAGGTACGAGCTTCCCGTCTACAACGCCCCATTTGTTCGGTGCACCGAACCAGAGTTTCATAATATCAAAGCCGCTTGCCCATTGCCCCGTCCATTTGACCAATACCATGCCGTATGTGTCGTCTTTGCCGTTTTTGTCAGGATCTTTTTCTTTAAACGCTTTGAGCATGTTGTAGAAATCATCAATCGTTTTTGGAGGTTGCATACCAACAGCTTCCAACCAATCTTTACGATAGTTGATCCCATTCCGACCCAAAGCACGTCCACGGTAAATACCGTAGTTTTTACCATCGACCGAAGAGTTGTTCATAATGACTTGGTTCGCTTTGCTGAGGTTCGGGTAATCCTTCAAATATTTCCCAATTTCCCAGAACGCTCCCGATTTGGCCGCATTCACGAAACTCGGGTTCTTTACATCACCAACATAAATGATCTGAGGCAGCTTGCCTGAAGCCAATGTAATATTAAATTTATCTGTGTAGGAAGCGTTCGGGACCCACTCCAGATGAATATTGGTGTTCGTTTTCTTCTCAATTTCTGTTGTAACAGGACCATCATCTTTCGGGAAATTCGTTTTGAAGATCGGAAGCATGATGCTTAGATCCAGCGGGGCTAGATTTTCTGGTGCTTTGGTCGGTGTAGCTGCTTGTGTGGTTGAGGCGGATGCTGCAGGTGTTGCTGTTCCCTCTTTGTCACTGCTGCAACCAACGATTGTTGTCATGACAGCTGTGCCTACGGTTGCTGCGGCAACCCATTTTTTCGCATTTCTCTTCATCTAAACATGCCTCCTCTAAGTTATGGACTTGCCTTTATCGTAATCCGTTACCCCTTGACCGAGCCGATCAAGACCCCTTTGGCAAAATGTTTTTGCAGGAACGGATAGACAAGCAAAATTGGAATGGTGCCCACGACGATAACAGCCATCTTGATGGATTGCTCGGGCGGTTTCACGAAATTCGGATCCATGGCATTGATATCCCCTGCTGCCGCCTGAGATAGTAAAACAATCTGTCTAAGCATGACTTGCAGCGGCCATTTGGAGGGATCGTTGATGTACAGTAATGCTGAGAAGAAGTTATTCCAATGACCTACGGCATAAAATAAAGTGAAAGTGGCCAATACGGGCATTGATAGCGGCAGCACGATCCGCCACAGAAGCCCAAGCTCTGTACAGCCATCAATCTTCGCAGCTTCCTCCAATTCGGGAGGTATCTCTTGGAAGAAGTTTTTGACAATAATCAAGTTAAAAGCGCTAATCGCGCCAGGGATCATTAAAGCCCAGTAAGTGTCCAACATGTGCAGCTGACGTACAACCAAGAAGGTTGGAATTAAGCCACCGCCAAACAGCATGGAGAAAATAATTAGATTCAGCACCGTATTTCGTCCCATTAACCCACGCTTCGATAAGGCATACGCCATCGTAACGGTGAAGAACAAGTTCACAAAGGTACCAAGAACCATTACGTACAGCGATACCCCAATACTTTTCAAAATCGTATCTGTTGAGAAAATAAAGCGATAAGCAGATAAAGTAAACGTCTCTGGTATGAGAAACACGGAACGTTGTGTCAGTTCTGCATCCGAAGCGAACGACCCTGCTATGACATATAGAAATGGTAGAATGGCAACGATCCCTATAACGCCAAGTACAACATAATTCGTTACATCGAAGATGGTTCCGGGAACGCTCTTATATTGCTTTGCCAAAACCCCTCTCCTCCTTTACCTATCATATTCGTATTAATAAATGCCGGATTGTCCGAACCTCTTCGCTGTCCAGTTCGCGCCGAGTACCAAGATGACGCCAATGACCGCTTTAAACAATCCAACAGCTGTACTATAACTAAATGCTCCTTGCGTAATCCCCATCATATAGACGTAGGTATCAAATACTTCAGCTACTTCCCTGTTCAATGGATTCAGCATGAGGAAAATTTGTTCAAATCCGTTGTCCAATACATCCCCCATCCGCAAAATAAGCAGAATGACGATCGTACTGCGAATCGACGGCAGTGTAATGTGCCACAGCTGTCTCCAGCGGTTAGCGCCATCCACGATGGATGCTTCGTATTGTTCCACATCGACTCCAGCAAGCGCTGCAAGGAAGATAATCGTACCAAACCCGCATTCCTTCCAAATCGTTTGCATAATAATCATCGGCCGGAACCATTCTGGACTAGCTAAAAAGTCAATTTTGTGCCCCAAATATTTCTGCAAAAGCTCATTAACCAATCCGTCTTGTGTCGTTAGAAAAACATAAGTTAAGCTGGCCACGATGACTAATGATATGAAATGCGGCACATAAATTAATGTCTGAATGGTTCGTTTATACATATTGACTTTGATTTCATTTAATAGGAGTGCAAGCACAATCGGTGCCGGAAAGTAAAACACCAAATTATATAACGAAAGCAACAACGTATTGCGGAGGAGCATGACAAACTCTGGATTTTGAAAAAACACACGAAAATGCTCCAAGCCAACCCAGTCACTCTTCCAAAAGCCAAGAAAAGGCTGATAATTCTTAAAGGCAAGCAGCACGCCCCACATGGGCACATATTTAAAAATAATGAAATACAATAAGCCTGGTGTTAACAATGCATAGATCCACTTATCCTTGCGCAACCTTGCCCACACCTGTGATCTGCGAAGCCCTTTCGCCTCGGTCACATGAATCAGCTCTCTGTTGTTAGGAGCAGCTGCCTGCTTCATCCTTTTCACCTCCATGTCATGATCGCCTTGTGAGCGTTTGTAGCCCTATTATGCATCGTCTGTGATTTACCGCCTATCAGACATTCTTGTAAGCCCTTCCATTTGGTTAAATTCATGTTGTATCAAGAAAGTGCAAACCCGTCAAAACAGTTGAAACTTCCTAATTTACCCAGCAAGAATGTGTTATTGCCCCTGAGTAAAATAGCACTTATAGTAGAAACTAACTTTCTGATGAAAAGGATGGATGATGGTAATGGGTAAAAAGCTATATCATGGCGCGGCCTGGTATCCTGAGCTTTGGGATCAATCGGTCATTGAACAAGATATCGTTCTTATGAAGCAAGCAGGTATGAATGTTGTGCGCATCGGCGAATTCGCCTGGTCTAATATGGAGCCAACGGAGGGGAATATTGACCTTGGATTTTTTGTGCAAATGGTTAACCTCCTCCATCACAATGGGATAGATACTGTTATGTGTACACCGACGCCAACACCGCCAATTTGGTTCACGCACGGTCATCCGGAACGGATGTATGTGAATGAGCAGCTGCAAGTGATGGGACATGGGTCTCGTCAGCATGCTTGTACGAATCATCCTTATTTTCGTGAAAAAGCCGCCATTATCACCGAGCATATTGCACGGGCTATTGGACGCTTGCCAGGTCTGATCGGTTGGCAGATCGATAATGAATTCAAAGCCCATGTATCCGAATGTATGTGTAGAACCTGTCTTGTACAGTGGCATGAATGGCTGGAAGCGCGTTATGAAACCGTTGAAAAGTTGAATGAGGCGTGGGGCACGCAAATTTGGAGCGAATACTATCATAGCTTCGAGCAAGTACCGCAGCCTGGCCCTGCGCCGTTCTTGCACAACTCTTCCCTCAGTACGATGTACCAACTATTTTCGATGGAGAAGATTGCGGAGTTCTCAGATGCACAAGCGGCGATAATCCGCCAATTTTCGGATGCACCGATTACGCATAATAGCAGCGTTGCTTTCAGCGTAGATAATGAGCGTTTATTCCGCGAATTGGATTTCGCATCGTTCGATACGTATGCAACCTACGATCATCCAGCGAACTACTTATTAAATAACGACCTGTGGCGGAATTTTAAGCGCGGTCGAGATTACTGGATCATGGAAACGAGTCCCTCCCATGCTGCCTCACTTGCAAGCTACGCAAAGCCGCATCCTAACGGCTATCTCAAAGCGGAAGCTGTTGCCGCTTATGCGCTGGGAGCAGAGGCCTTCTGTTATTGGCTCTGGAGACAGCAGCGAGCAGGCTGCGAGCAGCCACACGGCTCTGTTATCAGCACATGGGGCAAGCCTACGGTTGGTTTCCCTAATGTGCTGGAAGTCGAGCAGGCTAGACGAGAAATTGAAGCCACTATCTTAGCGACTCGACCTACGCAAGCCGAAGTTGTTATGACTTATTCGGATCGCTCCAAAGCGTTTCTGAAAACCGAACCGCATCAAAAGCTCAATCATCGCGGACTTGTAACCAGCTTCTACGAGCGGATACTCCATCTAGGGCTTCACCGGGACATCGTGCCAGAAGGTGCCGAGCTGGCCGGGTACAAGCTGCTGTTTACACCATTCCTCCCTTATATCTCATCGGATCTGATGAAGCGTGCTTCTGCGTTCGTTGCCGAAGGCGGTGTATGGGTGGTTGGCCCTCTCTCTGGCGGACGCACCGAAGAACACACCATGCATACGAATGCTGCACTCGGTGAGTTGGAGCACCTAGCCGGTGTAGAAACGGTCTACACGTTCCCCATGGACGGCAGCGGATCCATCGGCAGCGCCTTTGGCGTTGCTGCCCCGCTTTCGCTTTGGAGCTCCGTCTTCGAGCCGAAGGAAGCTGTCGCCGTTGGAACCGTCGAATCGGGGCTGACACCAGGCCTGGCCTTCATTACCGAGCGGGTGTATGGAAAAGGCAAGATTGTCATGCTTGGTTCTATGCCGACCGGCGAGGAAGGCGAGCAATTGTTGAACAAGCTTATCCTGCGATATGCAGATGATGCTGGGGTGCAACTGCGTACTGATGTAACAGCAGGTACCATTGTTGCACCGAGACATGGTGATGACCGCGATGTGTGGGTCGTGGTTAACATGGACGGTGCGGGCGGCAGCGTAACTCTTCCACGTGATGGCGTCGACCCGATTACAGGAACAGCCTACCTTAAGGGGCAGCTAACACTTGGCCGATATGAACACAAAGTGATTCAATTCACAGCTAGGTAACAAATTTAGTTCAGAGGTTATCGTTATGCAAATTTGCTAGGTTCAATGGGTATAAGTACTGACAAGCAGCGTACACCTCACATACGCTGTCTAAAAAGAGGTGTACTCCTATGCCCACGTATAAAAGTAGTTCAATCAAGAGCAAATCCTGATATTCAAGAACGGGAAGCGCAATTGAAGCAGTTAGGCTTGGCAGTCGGGTATGCTTTTGAAGATCATAATCGAGGATTCCGAGAATTGGGTCTCGACGTCGCGATTGATTCCAAAGGGAGACCGTGGATTCTAGAAGTGAATACCCGACCACAGTTCTATCCGTTGAAGAACATGTCTAGTCGTAAGCTGTATCGACGTATGGTGAATATCGGGAAGCAGTATGGGCGAACCAAATGATGTGAGGACATAAGCGAAAAAAAAGCGGTATCCACGGACTGAAATAGGTCCTGGATACCGCTTTTATAAATTCCCGCTTTCCATTTTCATCCTCCTGTTTCGTGATAAAATTGAATTAGGAAATCCATGCAAACTTCCCTTTTCATCTCAACTACTGTAGGAAGAAAATATATTTTTCGTTTTTTTCAATAAATGATAGAAATCATATGTCCTTTGGCATCAAACATTGTAATGGGAGAATGAAAGGATGGCAGGTCATTGGAAAAGGTTAGAATAGATGAGCAACAGGAGCTCGTACAGCGCGCGCGTTCTGGTGATCGAGAGGCATTCGGTGAATTAGTACGTTATCATCGGAGTAAAGCTCTCGGATGGGCGAATACAATCGCGCAAGACAGCTCGCTTGCCGAAGACATTGTGCAGGAGGCACTCATTAGAGCATTCCTACACATGGGTACCTTGATGAATCCGGAGCGTTTTATTCCTTGGCTTCAACGTATCGTTCGCAACCAGGCATATATGAAAATGCGACGCGGTGGACCTTATGGCAAGGAACGACCTTTCTCTGACTTCAGGCAAAAAGCTGGAGACACGTCGACTGTTGATACCGATTGGAGCGACATTGACGAAATCTTATTACGTCTATCCCGCTCTGCTACGGAAGAAGCACAGTTTCGTGATGATCCAGCGGTTTCATTAGTACGAGCGGATATGTTGCAGTGTTTACGCGATTTACTTTCATGCCTTGGCAAGCGGGAAAGAGCTATATTTGAAGCTCATTTTTTCGATGAACTGACGCCAGCCGAGATTGCCTCACTGTTCCAAACAACGACTGCCAACGTTTACAACATATTGTCCAGATCCAAATCCAAAGTCTATCGAGAGCGAATCCGTGTTTCCCTTAACAGCTATGTACAGAAACGAGCAGCATTAGGTCGCCCAAAACGTGCCATTCTGGCCTCTCCCCCACTCTAACATTATCATGAAGGTGGTATCCTAACATGATTTCTGAACGACTTATCCAGCGTGATTGGACGAAAACAATGACTTCCGCTGCAAGTGCCGTATATGGAGCGGTCAGTTACACCGATAAAAAAGCGCTTTCCCTTGTAGACGTTATGGGGTTCACTGGACACGCCTTCCGGCTTAATATCGATCCAATTGAAGTAAACGTCGCAGGTCCAACATCTTTTCCTGGTGGTTATATTCTTCGCAGGAATTTATGCAACTTGKGCTATACCAGCAATATGGGAGAAGCCTCTACACCTGTATCTCCTGACAATTTGGAGCAAACGATAGCACTTATTCAGCGATCTATTGACAAAGGCTATCCAGCTATCGTCTTCGATCTATTTATTCCGGAATTCGGACTGATTTACGGTTACGACGACGATATGCAAATCTTTAATGCTAAGGATGTCTCGCAAGAAGGTACAATTACATACGCAGATTTCGGTCGACCTAAAATTCCTGTCTTATTTTTAGTCACAATCGAAGATAGTCTTCCTCACTCCAAATATGAGATGCTCCGTATGGCACTGGATATGATTGTGGAACACGCTCGTGGGCGCGAGTGGACATATAACTTCAAAGACCGTTATACGCAAGGACTAAAAGGGTATGATGCGTGGATCCAAGTTATGGAGAATCGAAACGCTGACGAGTTCGGTAATGCTTACAACATTGCGGTTGCAGCTGATGCTAGAGAATTTGCTGTCAAGTTCCTTCGAGAAGTGTCCATCAAATGGGACGGCAGCAATGTCGTGGAACGAACAGTCCGAAGCAAAGCGGCAGAGGCTGCTGCTCATTATGAAACCGTGGCAGAAGCTTTAAGTGATTTACGCGAAATCTTCCCTTTCCCTCAAGGCGGTCAGCCAAAGAATCCAATCCTAGCAGATAGCGCTATTAAACTATTAAATATTGCGAGAGAAGCGGAAACTAAGGGTATTGAGGTTCTCGAAAAGCTATTGCACTTTATGAAAGCTTATCACTCGGATATTTGGATTAAACCGTCGTCGAATTGATTATTTAATAGCTATTAGAACACTATGCGAATATGAAATAATTGAATCTCATGCTAAAAGAAAAGTGTCGGCCCATGCGTAGTTGCATGGGCCTCTCAAGATTTATCGATGTTGTTCATATCTATTCAATTGAGTTAGCTTACGAAGTAGGGTAACCTCATCTTCTGTTAAAGGCGGTCCCTCTGCTGCGTCGATATTGTCCAACAATTGATGCATCGAGCTGGCTCCTGGGATGGTCACAGCGACCGTTGGATGCGATAACGCATAGCGAATTGCAAGCTGGCTTAGATTGCGATCACTTGAATCGGCTAGCTCCTGTAATTGGGGATGAAGGGTGAAAAGTGATTCTGCTGTGTAATCAAGATATCCTTTCTGAAGCCGCCCCTGTCCTCCGCTCGACAGAATTCCTTTCGCCACTGGACCGCGAGCTATCATACTGATCGAATGCTCGGCAAGCCAAGGCAACACGGCTTCCTCCGGCCGTCGATCCAATAAGCTATATTGACTCATGATGCTAACCATCGACGAGCGGTTTGTATATTCACGAATGACATTAGGACGAATCGAGGAAATACCATAATAGCGAATGACCCCCTCACGCTTCAATTGTTCAAAGGCTTCGATCGTCTCATCGATCGGGTCCTCCAGCGTACCCCCGTGCAATTGATATAGATCAATGTAATCCGTACGCAGCCTTTTCAAACTATCTTTGACCGCGGAGAGTATGTATGCTTTGGACGCATCCCATGCCCAGCCATCTTGGCCGGGAATTCGTCGATTACCAACTTTTGTGGCTAAAATAAGTTCCTCACGGCGGCGATCACGAATCGCTTGTCCGACGATTTCTTCATTGAGACCTTCTTCGTACAAATCTGCCGTATCTATAAAATTTACCCCTCGATCCAATGCTGCATGAATCATCTCGATTGCGAGCCGTTGATCTGTGCCTAACGACATGCAGCCTAAGCCAACCTCGCCTACCATGAGCTCCGAAGTGCCTAATCGATTTCGTTTCATTGGTATGTCCCCCTCCGATATCGTGTTCTAATTCCTATATGATATCTCAAAAAGGGCATTTCCGGCTATGGACGAAAAGACGATTTGAGAAACGAATACCCGTGAAAGCGTTCAATAATAAAGTCTTGATAGCAGTAGCGATGCAGTTGGCCGGAAATAATCCGTGATGGAAAAAACACAAAAACCTCCAGCTATCTCGAACAATTACGGTATGAGCCGTAAAATCCGAAACGAACTGGAGGTTTGATGTCAACTATTCTCTGCTTAGCAGCCGTTCCCAAAGCTATTCTTCTTCGATTGCAAAACCTCAGCGAGGAACGTCAAGGTTAACCCTTGTCCCCAACCTTGGATGCGTTTGTCTGGCACGCCTTTGTAGCCTTCTGCATTTTTCATGACAGCCGTTCCCGCGGATACACCAGTTACTGTGCCTTCCTCGGTAATACGCGCTAAGATACCGTCGATCGACTTCTGTGTATATTTGTTGTACAGTCTGCCGCGCGTTAGCAAAGCGGTGGCAATTCCGGCTGATCCTGAAGTCTCCAGCGGAGCTGTCGGATCATTCAGAATGGTGTGCCACAAGCCTGATTCATCTTGCAATCGGACAAGTGCGCTTAGTTGATCACGCAATGAGCCATCAATAATCATGAACGAAGGATGCGTAACTTCAACGAGATGAAGTGCTCGCGCCATCGTGAGAGCAGCCCAGGAGTTTCCGCGTGCCCAGAACATAGCGGACATATTATTTTGAGCGATATTGTCCCATCCATGATAGTACAGGTTGGTTCTCGCATCTTGTAGGACGTTCTCATGTCCATGATACTGCTTCAAGCCAAGCTCGAAATAGTCATCATTATTCAGTAGTGTACCAACACGAAGCAGGAAGTAACCAGCCATAAACATCGTATCTACCCAAGCTTGTTCTGGAAAGTTATACGTTTCGGAATTAACCGTATGTTGGAGGATATCTTCTCCAAACCGCTCCGCTTGTGTCGCAAGGAATTCCGCCATTTCCTTTACCGTGTCTAGATATTTCTCTTCTTTTGTCACGTCATATAGAGTAAGAAGGGAGTGTCCGATGGACACCGCATTGACCGAAAGCTTCGGCAAGCCATCCTCCATATTTTCATCCACCCAAGCCTTCAACCTAGTTAGATACGATTCATTCCCAGTTGCCGCATAAGCTTCGCAAACCCCATAAAATGCGACACCTCCTGGCCAATCCCATCCGAAGTCCATACGAAACGTGCGATCTACCACACGGTCGATGGCTGATCTGATATCATTTTCCTCAAATACTAATTTCGGCATGTCTATAAGCTCTCCTCTCATCTTCTATCCTTTCAAGCCGCTTGTGCTGATCCCTTCAACAATGTACCGTTGGAAAATGAAGAACACGACAACAATCGGTACCAGTGACGCGGATGCCATTGCGAACATGCCCCCCCAGTTGTTCACTGACTCTCCATCCAAGAAAAGTTTCAAGGCCAGGGACACAGGGTACATACTCGGCTTATTTAAGTAAAGCAGCGGGTTTATGAAATCTTCCCAGCGCCAGTAGAAGGAGAAAATCGTTGATGTAATGAGCGCTGGCACGATTAGTGGAACCAAAATCCGGAAAAAGATGCTGTATTTGCTACAGCCGTCCATTTTCGCAGCTTCATCAAGCTCAATGGGAATCGTCCGAATGAACTGCATAATCAGGAAGATAAAGAAAGGAATCGCAAAGAACTGCGGTACGATGATCGGCTTAAAGGATCCAATCCATTCTAACTTCGCAAACAATACGTATTGCGGAATAATTGTAACATCGTGCGGCAGCATCATCGTTAGCATCATACAACCGAACCAGAAGTTTCTTCCGAAAAATGGGATACGGCCAAACGCATAAGCAACGAGGGCTGAACTGACCACCGCGCCGATCGTAGATAGGATCACGATATAGAACGAGTTCATGAAAAAGCGACCAAATGAATTTCCTGCGAAGCCTCTCCAGCCCGTTTGAAAGTTCTCCCAAGCGATCTTGCTCGGAATCAAGCTGTACGCGGTTGAAAAAATTTCACTATTTGGCTTCAACGAGCTCGCAAGCAACCAAATGATTGGGTACATCATCACAAGTGAACATAGGACTAAAAGGAGATGATAGCCAAAGCGTTTGTAGTTAATCGAATGTGCCATGTTATTTCTCTCCTTTGTTTTCATAGTAAACCCAGTATTTCGATGTTTGGAAAATAACGAGTGCAATGATACCGACAAGTATTAACATGACCCATGCCATTGCGGAAGCGTAACCCATTTCGTAGAATTGGAATGCTCTGCGGTATAAGTACAAAGAATAAAGTAATGTATTGTCCAGCGGTCCACCTTCGCCACGTGAGATGATATAGGCTGGCGTAAAGGTCATGAACGCAGAGATGGTTTGCATAATCAGGTTAAACAGGATAATTGGGCTGAGCAACGGAAGCGTAATTTTGAAGAACTGGCGAATTTTATTCGCACCGTCTACGCTAGCTGCTTCATAGTAAGACGCTGGAATGTTTTTGAGACCTGCAAGGAAGATGAGCATGGAAGAACCGAACTGCCAGACGGACAAAGCAATCAGTGTCCATAGCGCCGTCGACGGGTTGCCGATCCATGATGTATCTGTGTGAATCCCAATAACACCAAGTGCGGAATTGACCAAACCTTTATCTCCGAATACTTGCGTCCACATGATGGAAACTGCCACGCTGCCGCCGATCAAAGAAGGCAAGTAGAACGAGGAGCGATAAACGCCGATACCTGAGACAGCTTTATTAAGCAGAACCGCTACCATTAATGCGAATGCGAGTCGTAGTGGCACGCTGGCGAACACGTACGTAAAGGTTACACTGACGGATTTCCAATACTTATCATCCGCGGTGAACATTTTTTCATAGTTGTCAAAACCGATAAAATTCGGTGCATCAAACAAGTTGTAATCCGTAAATGAATAAAAAAGTGATGAAATGATCGGATACAGTGTGAAGATGAGAAATCCCAGAATGAAAGGGGAAGCAAATATGTACCCCACCAGGTTATCGTTATAACGCAGCTTGTTCATTGGTGATCAACCCCTAACCTTGATTTATGAAGCGGAAGCCTCGCTTCCTCTCTTCTCTACCTTTATTATAAAAGAGTTGATTCGCTGCCAGAAGGCAAAAAACCGTTGTGTTTGTATAAATAACAGAGTGATAATAGCGGTTACATCGTACTATTGGAAGGTCATTTCTATCGTGGGATGTGGCAGGCTCGGGTGTTACGTAGCCTCAACTTTCGATTGAGAACTAAAGCTGACGACCTCGACGGATTCGCCTCCCCACCTGCTCTTTAGTGATGAAAAACATCACTAAAGCTGACGATCTCGTCTGAACGATGAAAAGCCTCCGCACGATAAACATGCGGAGGCTCTCGGACCAAGCTTATTTTTTGTTTTTAGCTAAGATTGCGTTCGCGTCCTTACGGAATTTGGCTGCGCCTTCTTCAACAGTTAATTTTTTGTACATGATTTGTTCAGCCGTATCTTTAAGCAGTTTCTCTACTTCAACGGAACCAATTGGGCTTGGCGGATCCATTGGAGAAGCGTTTTTCTCTGCCCAAGCTACGTACTCAAATACTTTCTTTTGTTCTGGCGTCAATAGCGGCATCAAAGCTTCTTTCACTTTGGAGGAAACCGGTACACCGCGCTCGCCCATGATGATCTTGTTCGCATCGATATCATTGATCAAGAAGTCAACGAATTTGGCTGCTTCTTCTTTATTCTTAGAGCTTTTGGACACAGACCAGAACATACTTGGTTTCAAGAATAGGGCTTTGTTTTGACCCCAGCTTGGCGTTTTCATTACATCCAGTGTACGTTTAGCCGCTGTATTGAAACCAATAAATTGGTTGGACCAACCGAATGTAGCAAGCGCATTGCCTAGTACCATTTCGTCGTCTTCTGCCGTTCCTTTTTTCTGTGCTAGCTTATCAAGCGGCAGCAAGTAACCGGAATCATACAATTTTTTATACATCGTGTAATAGTCAACAAAGGCTTTATCATCGGTATAACCAAGACTAGCTCCATCTGCCGCGTATAGTTTCTGACCAACACTTCTCAGATAGAATGGGAAGTATACGTCATGACGAAGATCTCCTGCAAGCAACTTGCCTTTGGCTTTCAGCGTCGCGCCAACTGCGTCCAAGTCAGCGAAAGCCCAATCTTCTTTCAGTGTAATGCCATTGTCTTTCAGCATTTGCGGATCAATCGTAGCGCCAAGTGCATTGGAACCTGCATTCATCGCAACCAGTTTACCGTCAATTTTACCGCCGGAAATGTTGTTTTCAGCAATATCTTTCACATTCAGCACGCCGCTCGTTGTAAATGGTGTCAAATCTTCCAGTTGCCCTCTAGTTCCGTATTGAGTCAAGTAGGAGATATCCATTTGAAATACGTCAGGTAATCCATTCGCAGCAGCCTGCGGTGCAAGCTTCTTCCAATAATCGTCGAATGCGGCATATTCCGATTCGATTTTCACATTCGGGTGCTTCTGCTGATACAATTCAATTACTTTCAATGTATAGTCATGACGTGCTTGTCCGCCCCACCAAGAAACACGCAAAGTAACTGGATCTGCTTTGGCACTTGTCGTTGGTGCTGCACTTGCTGCTGGGCTTGTGCCTGTGCTCGGTGTGCTTGTTGATCCGCTAGAACCACTTGTACCACAACCTGCAAGTAGTAACGCGGCTGAGATTACTGTAAACATGACTTTTTTCATCTGTCATTTCCTCCCCAAAGTTGTAATCGTTTTCTTTCTACTCGTATTATGCCGCTGGAAGGAGCAAACGTTAATCCAAAATACAGACCTATTTGTTTAAAATGCAGAGGTGTCTGTCGATTTCATGTACTCMGATGGGGTTGAACCTCGGTATTTTTTGAATACTTGACTAAAATATTGTGGATTGTCTCCGAAACCAAGTCGTTCAGCGAGTTCGAAAATTTTGATATCCGCATCCTCAGCGATCAACTCGGTGGCTCTATTAATTCTTGCTTTCATGACATAATTGGAAAATTTCTCACCTGTTTCCTTCTTGAATAGTTTCCCGAGATAGTCTGCATTCATATACAGCATTTCATGCGCTACCCAATTCAAACTGAGCTCGGAGTTCCCTAACTGAGTAGTGATTACATCAATGACCTTTTGAACAATCGCACTATGCTTCACTTTGTTAAGTCCATAGAATCGTTCCGTCATCGTAATGACAACATTCTCCATAAACGTTTGAATCGTTTGCAGTGTGTTCATTTCAACAATCAAGGGAATTTGGGTGAAATACTGATTCATTTCTTCGGGTGCGCACTGTCGAACTAGCGATACAAATTGCTGAATAACGTACGATTTCGTCACATCAATATCAAGCTGAGCTTCTTTCAAGCCCCCAATAAAAGCACGTAACGCTGCTTCCGCTTCCTCACGATGACCGGATCTCACCGACATATTGAGACGTTCCTCATCCCAACCCAGCTCCTTCGGTGAAGCTTCTTGAGAGCCTTCGGTATCCTTACGAGTAATGAGACTGCCCTCCCCCAAATAAAAGCGATAGTTCAGCAAATGAAGGCATTGCCTATACAGCGTTCTTGCTTGTGTTATGTGGCTAGGCTCACTAAGTGCGATCGTAACATCCCTTTTATAATAACTTTGAAAAGTGTCTCGTATATGGTAGATCCGCTCATGGAGCTGATCAATGTGATCTGATTCTTCCAGTAAAATTAAGACATGATTCCCAATTGTCGTACTGAGGAGAGGACTAACTAGGATTTCCTGAGCAATATTTTTGATGGCGAACAATAGCTCAAACTCGAACCCCTCTTCCAACTGAAACAAGAGAAGTCGAATTTGGTAATCAAAGTCAAGCTTAAATAAGCTTCGGAAATAGTCCCAATCCACTTTGCCATACGTCTTATTCGTCACAAACTCCTTGAGAAATTGTTCTTTCACATGCGGCATCACTTTCTCAAGCTCCGCTTTCATGTTCCGAACGAACGACTCTTTACTTGTCTCCTGGTCAAGCTCAGCCACGATTTCCTTCAGCGCTTCCCCGATCTTCACCTCATTCGTTGGCTTGAGTAGGTAATGCTTAACGCCATACTGCATCGCTCTGCTCGCATAGTCAAATTCACCAAAACCTGATAGCAGCACGAAACGAATATGTGGATATGCCTCATGCACACGCGCCACAAGCTCAAGCCCATCCATCCCAGGCATACGAATATCACTTATGATAATATCAGGCGCTTGTCTCTGTATAATTTCAAAAGCTTCTACACCATTACGCGCAGTCCCCATAAGCTCCGTTTGCAAGGAAGACCACTCCACCATACGTGAGATGCCATCCAGGATAATACGCTCATCATCAACTAACAATACGTTATACATTCCTTATTCCTCCTGTCCTTTAGGTAAACTTAAAATGATAGAAGCCCCCTGCTTGGCTGACTCATCCACTCGAATTCCGTACGCTTCGCCAAAAGCAAGCTTAATCCGATCATCAATATTCAGGAGTCCGATCCCTTTCCCCTTCGTCGTTACTTCACCGCTACGCAGTCTTTCAATAAGGCCACTTGGAATCCCTGGTCCCGTATCATCAACAGCAAGGAAAATGCCATCTTCTGTACTCCAACCTCGAATTGTAATTTCACAAGGCTCCATGATTGACTCTAGTGCATAATGAATGGCATTCTCCATCAGAGGCTGGAGGGTCAGCTTGGGAATAGCCCGACTCATTAATTCTTCAGGCACATCCAACCTGAACACCAATCGCTCTTCGAAGCGAATTTTCTGAATCGTTACATAGCTGCGAACGATATCGATTTCTTCACCGAGCGTAATGATGGGTTCCTTCAGATCGACAGAGTGGCGAAGTAAATAAGCCAGTGCTTCCACCATCTCGGAAATTTTGGATTGTCGATTTACTTTGGCCATCCAATTAATCGATTCCAACGTGTTATACAGAAAATGCGGGTTAATTTGGGACTGCAGCGCTTTAAATTCCGTTTCTTTAATGAGAAGTCGATTCGCATAATTCTCCTGAATTAACGTATTAATCCGTTCGATCATGAATCGGAAGCTTCGCTGCAAGAGACCTATTTCATTCATGGCTACCTGCCCGCCTGGCGGAAATAAATTCGCCTCTTCGAAGTTCCCTTTCTCCGCCAGCTTCATCCGCACCATCAACTCGTCAATGGGCCTAGTTAAGCTGTACGAGAAACGTATGCCTAACAAAATCACGACTACGAAAATAGCAATAAAGACAAAAACAACCATTTCCTTAATAAAGATGATGCGGTCAAATATTTGATTAAATGGGGTAATGTTCAAGTAAGTCCAACCTGTATTCAGTGACTGGATTTGGGCAATGAAATATTCTTCGCCATTAATTTTCTGGATTTCATAACCTTTACCAGCGTCCATTGGCTTCCTAATCCGACTCCAATCGAAGGATGGTTCTTTAGGAAAGATCACATGTTCATCGGAAACAATCAGAACATCACCCTCTTCGGGTGCGATATCGCGTACAAGCTTCTCAATATTGATTCGAATGACAAGCGTTCCTAAATAGTCCAAATCAAAATTCGTTTTGTGAAAGGAGCGGATTTCCCGCGTTGCAATCAAGGCAGAATCATTGCTGTCCGGGTATATCCAACGATTTTCCCCATTACCTTCCGCAGCCACATTCAAGATGTGCCTTTTCCGTTCAGCGTCCATTCTTAGAATGTTGCCGCCCTCATGCTCATTTCCTTTGGCATCCATAATTTGAATGGAATATAAATAAGGTTCCTCTCCGGAATAGCTGATTAGTCGATCTACCAAGTATTGACTTATGATGAGTCGATCATAATCAGATGGATTCTTTTTGAGAGAAGTCAACCATTCCTGAACTTGTTCTTCTGCTAATATCCGGTAGGAGAGCTGTTGCAATCGCTTAAGCTCCGTTTCAATCGCGGTAGACGATAAATTGAGTACGCGTGAAGATTTATCATAAATTTGCCCATCGTAGATCGAAAACACATATTGCTGGATCAGAATGGTAAATGCCAAAGAAACCGCAATAATCATCGTTATCAAAATCGACAACTTATTTTTGATCTTCATATGCCGATATGTATCAAGGACTGCACGTAATCCCATAGTTGGCCGACTCCCTATTTCGTTTTATCATCGATTATGTCATTCTGAAGGACAATGGTCAACGTTCAACTGTCAAAAATGAAATAGACCGCTTCCCTTAAATTCCAAGGGAACACGGTCTTGTTATTCATTTTATTCCTATGCCTAGAACAAAGCGTTCTCCTTACTTGCCTTCCGAAGGGTTCCAATCATGATACCCTTATAGCTACAGTGGAAAAATCATTCAAAAACACTGTTGTGATGGGTTTACCCAATCAGGTGAATAAATGGAAATAATACAGTTAAATCCGCGATATTTCACCTCAATAATGAAATAACTGGAAAATATGTAGTTATTTCTACCTATTTTCAGTTTAACTGACGGTTAATCGAAAAATAACAACATTTTTTCCATCTAATCTCAATTCACAGCCGTAAATCATGGAAATAGATGTATATTTTACAGTTAAGTTATTAATGGGTAGGAAGACTCCAGTTTCTTTAGGGGGCCTTGGAGTTTCAAAAGGATTTATGGTGTATCGCCTGCCGGATATTCCTAGCTTATTTGAGATTACCCCCGATAACTGCGGGGTGAGACCCCCATATACGTCGTAAATGCCCGTGTAAAGGCATATAACTCGGAATAACCCAACGAATAGGCGATTTCTGTTACCGATAACGACGTGGTTTTGAGCAGTTCGGCGCCCTTCTCCAAGCGCTTGGTGGCTAAGTACCGCTGCGGTGAAGTGCCATACTTCTTCAAAAAGGCCGCATACACATGGGACCGATGGTAGCCAAAATGGTGGGCGGCATCCTCGACCCGAATATGCTCGGTATAGTGCAAATCAAAGAAATCCTTCACCTGAGCGAGCCAGTTCTCTTTCTCTTTGGAGGCTGAGCGGTTCGCTTGCAGGTTCATTTTATAAAAAAGATCACTAAGTGTCCGCTGTTCGAGAAATATATTTTTCTTCGTCCCCGAAATGGCCCCTATCACGCTTCGCAGTGCTTCTCCAACTTCGTTATTCACCATGCCATGTAACCAATACTTCTGTGGCGTTAGGCCAAACTCCGCTGTTAATAACGGTAATTGATTGCCTTCCATTGCTAGCCAAATCATTTTCAACGGCGAAGTACTGTCTTCCGTTTGCATCGTTTCGTATACATAAGGGCGTCCGGGAAATAAGCAAAATAAATCCCCCTCGCTTAATTCAACGGTATGGTCAAGTGAAGTCACCCTTACCTTGCCTTGCACAATCCAATGAAAGCTCGTCTGCTCAATCACTTTGGGCCCTATGTGATACGTGGACTTGGCGATATTCTGCCCTGCTCGTACAATCCAACAGCCGCTTGCTGTTTGAAAAGGGTGGGGAATAGCGAACCAAACATCGGCAAATTCCATCTCATACTCTTGCATCTCGGAACCCCTCTTTCCCAAGTAACTCATCACCTAATTTTACGAAAAAGTAGACATAATGACAACTTTCTAACATTCTATCATGTTAATTTCCCACTCGTATTTCTATACTGAACCTAGCATGTAAGAAGAATAAAGAAAGGCGGAACTGCCCCTTGAAGAAACCAAATATTCTACTCATCACAAGTGATCAGCAGCATTGGAACACGATTGGCGCTTTTAATCCAGAGCTATCTACGCCTAACTTGGATCGACTCGTTCAAGAAGGAACAACATTTACAAGGGCTTATTGCCCCAATCCGACTTGTACACCGACTAGATCTTCCATTATAACCGGACAATATCCTAGCCAACATGGTGCATGGACGCTCGGCACGAAGCTATTGGAAGATCGACATACCGTTGGTGAAGATTTCAAGAAAGCCGATTATCGCACAGCACTGATCGGTAAAGCACATTTCCAACCGCTCAAAAGTACAGAGGAATATCCCTCACTAGAAGCTTATCCAATCCTGCAGGACTTGGATTATTGGAAAGCATTTGACCAACCTTTCTATGGCTTTGACCATGTTGAATTAGCACGGAATCATACGAATGAAGCTCATGTGGGACAACATTATGCGCTATGGATGGAGGAGAAAGGGCTCACGAACTGGCGGGATTATTTTTTAGCTCCGACTGGCACCATGGACCCTAATCAGCTGCATCATTGGGCTATTCCGGAGGAGTTCCACTATAATACGTGGATTGCTGAAAGAACGAATGCACTGCTAGAACAATACAAGGAGTCCGATGATGGCTTCTTCCTATGGTCGAGCTTCTTCGATCCACATCCCGACTATTTAGTCCCTTCGCCATGGGACACGATGTATGATCCAGAGAAGTTGACCATCCCAACTGTCACACCTGGCGAGCATGAGAAGAATCCACCACACTTTCAGCTCACACAAGAAGAGAATCCCGACTTCTCTTATCTGCAAGAAAGCGGCTATGGCGTACATGGCTATCACTCGCATTCCCGCCTACCTGAAAGTGAACGAAAGCAACTCGTGGCTACCTATTACGGGATGATCAGCTGCATGGACGCACACATTGGCCGCATTTTGGATCGGTTGGACGAGCTTGGGCTTGCCGAGAATACGATCGTTGTATTTACCACGGATCACGGTCATTTCTTTGGCCAGCATGGCCTACAATATAAAGGCGGCTTCCATTATGAAGATTTGATTAAGCTCCCTTTCATCGTCCGATATCCGGGTCAAGTTCCTGCGGGTAAAACGTCGAGTGCGATCCAATCTCTCGTCGATCTCGCACCTACTTTCCTCTCCATGGCTGGTCTGCCGATCCCTTGCTTCATGACGGGTGTCGACCAAAGCAGTGTATGGACAGGTCAAGCAGAACGCGCGCGCGACCATGCGATTTGCGAATTCCGTCACGAGAAGACGACCATTCATCAGAAAACATATGTAAATGATCGATATAAGCTAACGGTCTACTATAATCAAACGTATGGCGAACTCTTTGACCTCCAAGAGGATCCAGGTGAAATTCGCAATCTATGGGATGATCCTGATTTTAAAGATTTGAAATCCCGCCTGATGCTTTCCTATATTTGGGCGGAGCTTGGGAAAGAACCGATAGCCATGCCACGGATTTGGCATGCTTAGTTAGTCCTCTCCTACGACCATTTACGAAAAAGCTCCCGCGAATAAATCGCTGGGAGCTTCTATGTATTACAAAACCGTTTGAAAACCTGACTTATCGGCATGCTTATAATTAATTCCTGAATCACGCGTAGATATGACCATCATATCACGCCAAATCAGTAAATCCGTCACCTCGGCTTGTGCATTTAACGCGTGCAGAATAATGTTGCCACTGATCTCGCTCAACTTATACAGCCCCGTATTGGCACACACGTAGACTTCGCCGCGATGCGTGACTAAGCGATTCAAGAACATCCCATCGAACCGATGTTGATTGAATCCGCCATTCTTATTGCCCACGATCAAGCCACCACGTTCCGTCGTCCCGACCAGCATCGTGTTGAACACGGCTAAACTAGTCACCGCTTGATGGAGAGGCATACTGCACCAATCTCCCGTAAATAAATCATAGAAGGCAACGCCATCCTCATAGCCCAGGAATATAAAATGAGGTGTCACTAACAAATCATAAGTTTTCTTCCCTCGGTAGGCCAGCGGCAGCCATTCATCATCATTTCCACAGAGCAACCCGTTCTCCGTGAGAACAAATCGATCCCCCCAGCCAATCGCCGCATAACAGGGATCGGTGATGCTCGTTTGCTGCCATATGTCATCCTCTAAAAGATATAATCCGTGGCTCGTAGAAGCGAATAACTGCGTCTCCACCCAATCTAATCGGTATACATGAACTTGCGCTGGCAACCCTTCAGATGCGCTTTCCCAGGAACGTAACGGCGAGAACTGGACCACACCATGTCCTTCCGTTCCCGCATACAATACCCCTTCTCGGGATGCGGTCAACGTAGTAAACTTTAGGGACAGCAAGTCAGTGGATTGCCAAGTCGAATTTATTTCCATGAAGTCCGTCCTCTCCGAATTTCTGCACTCTATTCGTCCACTTTTTCTCGAATTCATTCTTTAACACATGTTGTGTCCGAGCAGCAGGTGGTCATGTATACCATGGGTTGATCGCGTGATAAGCTGTGAATTGGGTAAGCTGTTGCCAATTCAAATCATGCGTATCTGTCCCACGATCTTATTCTCGCTATGTTCCATATCGACTAGCCCCCTCATGATGCCGTTCACTCTCGTCACCTATTGATAATCATTTTCATTTAAGTTCTACAACGAATGATAATGGTTCTCAATAGTATTGTCAAGAAAAAGGGATACATTTAGGAGCCTTTTGACAATATGTCAGAAAACGACACCGACTTTCGAGCGACATCGCATCCGAAATGCGTTAATCTATGAAAAATGATTCATAGGAGGCGTACTAGGATGCAAAACTTACAAATCTGCGGATTGGGTTTTATCGTGCTATGTATTATGTACTATCTCGTCATTGATGTTTTCGAGAAGAGTAAGCGCCTCAGACAGACGGCTTCCAACTTGCAAGAGCCTCTGACCGCAGTGATACCTCCTGTTACCATGAAAGTCGCTCCTCCCATTCAGGAAGGTGTGTATCCCATGTATATCGACTGTAGTCGCAACGAACAATTTATCCCGCCACACTCGAATAACGCCTTAACCCCTGCGACCATATAAAATATGCCCCCATTACGACCACCGACGTTACGGCTGGAATGCCCCAAGCGGCCCAGCCGTACTGTTCTGGTCGCAATAGATAAGCCGCTGGATAGAAGCTAGCCAATGAATACGGAATAATGTAAGTTAACAATCCACGTAGAATCGGATGAAAGATTTGCATGGGATACCTTGTAAAATCGTAGAGCCAAGTTACTGGATAAATGAGCGACCGAATCTCCTGAAACCAGAACGTTAATACACTAATCGTTAGTAGAATAGAGAATTGTATGAGAGCACTACATAATAAGGCAATGACGACATATAACACATTCAAGATCGTCCAACTCATATCCAAATGAGACGCCGCATAGCCCATAATTGCAATGCCTGTAATCAACTGGCCGACGCCATTCAATTCTTGCGAGTAGCCTATGGTTTGAAAAAGCACACCTACTGGCCGCACCATCATCATATCCATTCGTCCATTCCGAATGTTGCCTGTTAGCATGAAAGGCGCATTGAAAAAGGTTTGATTCAGTGCACGACCCGTGGCCGCAAGTCCGAACATAAAGACTAACTCGTTGTAGTCCCAGCCTGCCAACATCGGAATGCGTTTGAAAATAACCGTCAAAAAAATCAGCGTACTTCCCTGCGCAATGATCCCCGCAATGACCGCAATGATCGTATCCGCACGATATGCAACCAACGTTTTGACATACACTTTTAGAAAATGACCATACATCCCAATCAGATACGCTACCTGCTGCATGAAGCTTCTCTTTGGTGCCAACATCTTCTCACCCCCCGTTAATCGCTAGTCGCTTCGCCGCTTTCATCCACAACAATCGACTAATGACAATCATAACTAGCGCCCACGCAAGCTGCTCCAATAGCGCATACCCCATATGAATTCCCGTCAACTTGCCTGTATAAATCGATAAGGGTATATAGGCCATCGCTTGAAAAGGTAAATAGGTTAGGATCGTTTGGAGGCATCTGGGAAAGAAATCGAATGGGATCAACGTCCCTGCGAAAATATCCATCATCGCTCGCTTCGCCAACTGTACCCCGAACGTATTCGTGGTCATGAACGAAATCATCATGATAATCGAGTTAATACTGAACGCCACCAAGAAACCGATGATAAGACTTAATAGAAAGGCCGCTCCGGAAGCTAAGCTCGTTGGTGATTGAATGCCAAGCCCAAAGATCAGGAGCAGAAGCGCGGGAATATTCACCCACAACATTTCCACTTCAAAAAAGCCTGCGGCTTCTACAAATCGTTGGACTTGGAAGTCCACCGGTCGGATCAGATCCAGCGCAATGTCCCCAGAACGGACACGTAACGCCATAGCATAGGTGGGCGCACGTTCTGCAGGTGACCAGCGGGCAAAGTTTATCGTTTGGCCTACCATGACATAGGTAATTAATTGCTCCCAAGGCAACACCTGCCCGCTGCCATACAGATAGATCGCTTTCCACAGCATGTAATAAAGGACACAGAACATGAGCGTTGACACGAGTGTCATGATAAAATCGAATCGAAACTGCATGCGCTGGCGAACCGCAATTCGGGACATTCCGCCTAGTCGTTGAAGGGTATTCATGAGCTGACGACCACACCTTCCAACTCACGATTAGGCTCCTGTGGCGAGCTTGCAATACCTTCCCGATAGATCCGGGAAATTAAGGCGTCAATGTTCTCGTCTTGCATGGTCAGATCACGCGGTTGTGCGTTCTCTAACAGATGCTTAAGTAATGTGGACGTATCAATGTGATGCTGATCATAAGAAATTTTGAGCATCCGCTCTTCAACGCATGTAATCACATCAAAGCCAATGAATAGCGAAGCAGCCGCTTCGGCCAGACTTGTATCTTCAAAGGTAGCTTTAATTTGACGCTCTGTCGCATAATGGTCACGAATATGCTGCAAGCTGCCATCATAAATGAGACGCCCCTTATCAATAATCATCGTCCGGTGACACAACCGTTCGATATCATGCATGTCATGTGTTGTCAGCAGCAGCGTGACGCCCTTTTCCCGATTGATCTTCTCGATAAAAGCACGAATTCGCTCCTTCGCCACAACATCGAGTCCAATCGTAGGCTCATCCAGAAAGAGGATATCCGGCTCGTGCAGCAAGGACGCAAGGATTTCACAACGCATCCGCTGACCAAGTGAAAGCGTTCTCACCGGACGATTAAGTAGATGCTCCACTTCGAGAACCTCTGCAAATTCACGTAAATTTCTATGGTATTGCTCCCAAGAAATGCTATACATATACCTTAATAAATCATAAGAATCCTTCACAGGCAAATCAAACAGCAGCTGACTTCGTTGTCCAAATACGACACCAATTTGATAGGAGCTCATTTTTCTGCTCTTATGCGGGATCAAGCCCGCTACCTCAATACTTCCACCGCTCGGTTCCAAGATGCCTGTCAACATTTTGATCGTTGTCGATTTGCCCGCACCATTGGGTCCCAAATAGGCAACGCTCTCTCCTTTTTCAATGGAAAAAGAAATATCTTCCACCGCGACCATCTCTCGCTTCTCGGGCTTGATTAAKCTCCGAATCGTGGCAAATCGCCCCGTTCGTCTCACATCGGTTTCAAATGTTTTCCTTAAATGCTTAACCTCAATTAACGACAATGCGCTCTCCCCCTGGTTGCGATAGTCTGACCTGAATCTCATCCATTATATCAGCGTTTTCCAAATGTAGGTAACTACTTTTTCACAGCAAGAGAGGAAAGAAGCCCATCATCCGAAGATGACAGGCTACGTTGACTGGCTTAGTATAGCGGATATTTGACACGCAAATCTTCACGGAACAAGACGCTGGAATCGTTGCGGATATAGTGGCACACATACGAGCGGCGCCAGCGATCCTTGCTGCGATTTTTGTAAGACGAGTGAATGAGCAGCTCATGAAAAAATAAAATGTCCCCTTTTTCCATGACGACTGGAATTTCTTGTGCAAGATCGACACCTTCGGTTTCATCGGTCCAGCTTTCATGCTCTTCGAGATTCGTTACTTTCCCATGTGGCAGCAAGCCTAGCTTGTGTGTGCCAGGAATAACCCATAAACAGCCGTTTTCTTCGTCAACCAGTTCCTCCAAAGCAATCCAAGCCGCAATCATCGATTTCGGATCATCCTTGATATAATAATAGTCCTGATGCGGCGCTTGGCCTGGGGAGCCTGGTTCCTTATAGAAGTACATACTTTGCACACAAACGGCCTCGTCACCCATCATTTGAGCTAGCGCACCGCGAACGACAGGGAGCTTCATGACTTGTAGCGAGAAGCCGTCATGTTTATGCGGATTAAATAATCGTACCGAGAACCGCTCCTTATCGCTTACTTCCTGACCGCCTTTTTTGGGGAGCGCCCATTCGGCTATCTCATCTGCTGAGCGGATCGAGTGAATGTGTCCGTTAAAGGCATCGACAAGATCTTCACTGCACCCTTTTTTCAACAAATAATACCCATGCTCATGAAAAAACGCCAATTCTTTCTCCCCTAACGGTGCCAATCGATCCTTAACTTGACTTTCCATAGCCAATTCCCCTTTCAAAATGCAAGCTCGAGCTATATACTTAGCATACAGTCGTACTCCCATTTCGAACATGGCTGTGATTGATGATTATATATCTGTAATTGATATTCAAAATGTGCGAACAATACTATTCTCTTTCATTAATTCATTGTAAAGGAACTTGCTCATGACTTCAGAATCCACAATTGACCTCCCTAAAGTACGTGCTGCTGTTGGCGGAACTGTTGTATACCCACCTGGCAGTCGGTTTGGCCCCCGTGTACAGGCGGATCTGCAACTAGTTTTGCTGCATACCGGCTCCATGATCGTGCATATTGATGAGGTTCCGCATACGATTCAGCCTGGGCAAGTGATCCTCCTGAAGCCTGGTCATCAGGAACAGTTCTTGTTCGCGAAAGAGCAAGAAACTTGGCATCGCTGGATTGCCGTTCATGTTGGCGAGCTTTCGGAGCAGCAACGCGACCAATTGGAGCAATTGCCACATACACAAGCTATAAGTGAAGAGATGAATCGATTAACCGACATCCTGATTTCCTTAAGATTGCGCTACAGTGCGACTTCAGAGACCCTTTGCAGCCTCGGACTGGCAGCTATTCAGCTATTTATTGCGGAATCGACTAGCAATCATATACAGCAGACGCACCATTCGATTCTCCATGCGAAGCAATATATCGAGCATCACTTCCATGATCATCTCTCGCTGGAAGGCATTGCCGATGAAGTCGGGTTGTCCCCTGAGCATCTGGTTCGCTTGTTTCGTAAACACGAGGGCATCACACCGATTAAATTCGTATGGCATTATCGCATTCTGCGAGCCAACGAATTACTGATCCAAACCGGCTTAGCCATTGGCGAAATCGCCATGCGCTGCGGATTCAAGAACTCGTTTCATTTTGCGCGTGTGTTCAAAAGCACGACTGGCACTACGCCTTCCGATTACCGACACGGTAATTGGCGGGGAAATGACAAAGAAGCTGATCTATGATCAGCTTCTTGTCTGTCCGCAACGGTCACGGCGTCGCCGGGAACCGCCGGGGACTTTTAACTGTACAAACTACAGCTAATTTTCCCCGTTTTAGCAATTCCGATCAACTAGATGGATTTTGTCCAGTTAATTTCGCCTGATTTCGCTGAAACAGCCAATCATGGGTATATTAGCAGTACTTTTTCCATCTAATCTGCAATATCAGGCTTTTCTAGTTAAAATAGATGGAGGTTTTCCAGTTAAACACCAAGTAACGTGTCCAACATCTGTTAAGGAAAATTCATCTTTGACGTATTATTGAAGAAATTCCAAGCATCAATATCGCGTGTACCCATTCCCCTACTACACCCTTATCCCTTGACCGCACCCATCGTAATGCCTTGTGTAAACGCTTTTTGGAACACGAGAAAGATCGTAATCATAGGAACAGACGCGAGTGCCGCTCCTGCCATCATGATTCCGTAATTGGTCGTAAATTCACCTTGCATCGTCGCTACGCCAAGCGGCAGTGTCATCATCGAGGTAGACCTCGTCATAATGAGCTGACTGAAATAGTCGTTCCACGATGCAATGAAAGTAAAGATCGCTAGCGCTCCTAACGCTGGTTTAAGTAAAGGCAAGATAATCGTGGAGAATAGTCGGATTTCGGAGCAGCCATCGATCTTAGCCGCTTCAATTAACTCCCCTGGTACAGTCTGAGCGAATTGTTTCATCAAGAACACGCCAAATGGCCATCCAATTGCTGGTAAAATAAGTCCATGATACGTATTGACCCAGCCAAAGTCGGCCAACATCGTAAATAGCGGAACAAGAATCACTTGTTTTGGTAAAGCCATTGCAGCGATGAACATCGTAAAAATGATTTTCCGCCCAGGGAATAGCTTTTTCGCCAGGACATAGCCTGCAGAAGCGGAAACCAGGCAGACAGCGGACATTTCAACCAAAGCAATGATAAAACTATTTAACGTCCAGCGCCATACCGGATTCTTAAACAAATCCGCCCAGTTCTGTAAGGTCGGTTTGAGAGGAAACCATTCTGGCGGAATTTGTGTAGCCACCGTTTGGAATTTAAAGGCACCTGTCACAATCCAATAAAACGGAAATATAAAAAACAACGTAGAAAGGATCAATAATAGCGTAGAAAATCCGTTAAATACCCTTTGCCCAGCGTTTACTTTCATGATGTCCCCTCCTAGTACTCAACATCGCTGCCAAAGAATTTAAACTGAATCAACGAGATAACCCCGATAATAATCGCAAGGAATACGCCCATAGCCGAGGCGCTGCCGAAATGACCAAGCACGAAGGCTTGCTCGTACACGCCATACATGACGGTCGAGGTACTATAAACAGGGCCGCCAGAAGTAAGCAATTGAATTAAGGCAAAACACTGAAACGTATTGATCGTCGTGATGACGATAATATAGAGATTGGTCGGCATGAGCATAGGCCAAATAATTTTCAAAAAGATTTGCCACGGGTTCGCTCGGTCGATTTCAGCCGCTTCGATATACGAAGTCGGGATATTGCCAAGGGAAGCCACGTAAAGAATGATCGGCTGACCTACAGAAGTTGTGATCAAAACAGCGATAATCGCAAGCAGTGCTGTGCGCTGGTCGCCCAGCCACGAAATCGGCTCAAGCCCAATTAATCCCCCTAAATAGTTGAGAATCCMGTAATTCGGATGGTAGATCCATCCCCATACAACAGTAATACTTACGACAGAAGAAACGGCTGGCAAATAGAATACGCCTCGAAAGAATGAACGAGCAAACTCTTTTTTCTTGTAAATGGAAACAGCCACGAATAAAGAGAAAACGATTACTATAGGGACCGTTATAACGACTAGCAACAGTGTATTTCGCATTGATTTCAGAAACGTTTCGTTCTGAATCAAATCGACATAATTATCGAATCCTATAAAATTAAACGTTCGCAAGGAGTAATCGAAGAAGCTAATATAGATCCCTTTTACCATGGGATAGGCAACAAAAAGCAGAAAGAATCCGAGAGCAGGCAGTAAAAAGACATAGCTCATAAGCCAATCTCGACGTATGTAACCTTTGGTTTTACGAACCGTTACCTCCATGTTTCTTCCCTCCCTTTCTTTTTTGAGATGAAAAGAGTAGAGTACAATCGCACTCTACTCCCAGTGGACATTCCCCGTGCTTATTTAGAAGCTGCTTGCTCTTTCTTCGCTTTCGCGATGGCTTCGTTCGCTTTGGTTGCAAAGCTATCCAATGCTTCCTTGCCGGTTGCTGTGCCTGTTAACACACGTTGCAATTCCGKGAACCAGAATGTACGAATTTCCGCGTAACCATCGGCAATTGTCGGTGCATCCGTGATGAATTGACGAGCTGTTTCTGCATATTTATATTCGGCATCGCTATAAAGACCGGTAATCGACGTACGCGCTGATAATCCGCCTGTTTGAATCAAATTCTTCTTCGCATATTCGGGATCATTCGCGATAAAATCAACTAGCTTCTTAGCAGCCGTAATCTTGTCTGCGTTTCCATTGTTAAACACGGCCATACCGCCCAAATACGGCTCAAGCTTTGGCTTAGATCCATCTAATGTTGGGAATGGCAGCAGAATATCTTCGAATTGCACCTTCTTGAGCGGAACGTTCTGCGCTTTTAGTACAGCTGAATAATTCAAAGTAAAGGCTAAATTACCTTGCAAGAATAAATCGTTAACATCCGCAGCTGCCAAGGAAGCAGAACCGGACACACTAATTTTATCCTTCGTCGCCTTAGCTACCCAGTCCAATGCTTTCGCAGCATTGTCAGTATTAATGGCTACTTTGGAGTTATCTTCACTTAAGAATCTCGATACGCCTAAGTTGGCAATATAGGCGCGAGTTCCTTGATCACCTGCTGTACTTTTCGCGAAGAAGCCCGTTGGAATAATCTCCGGTGCTTTCTCTTTCACTGCTTGAAGCGCTTTCTCATATTCAGCTACTGTCCACGTCCGATCAGGGCGACTTAGCGGTAGCAAATCAAGCGCACCGATTTTCTCAAATACCGTCTTATTTACGGCCATCATGAATGGCGCCGTATTGATCGGATACATATAAATCTGATCGCCAACCATGGATTGCTTCCATAGCGCAGGCGTAATATCTTTCTTTACTTCTTCGGAAACGATGTCATTCAGCGGAGCGAGTAACTTCTTCTTCCCCCAGTCGATAATACGTCCCGGAGCATCATAAATCACATCTGGCGCCGAGTTCGAAGCGATGGCAACATTCAGCTTTTGCGGACCACCTTCAAAGGTAATCATCTCTAAATTGACTTTAATTTCTGGATGCTTCTTGTTAAAAGCTGCAATAATCTGTTTCTCATATTTCCCAACTTCCCCATCCAGCGGTTGAAAATTCGGGAAGTTCCACCAAGTAATTTCGACAGGCTTCGCAGCCACTGGACTTGGTGATACTGTTTTACTCTCGGCAGTACTCGTGGCTGTGTTCGCTGGTGTATTCGTAGATGAATTGGTACATGCAACTAACTGCGACCCGACAAGAGCAACGCCGATCAATGTCATTAATCCTTTTTTCATAGCCCTCATTTGAGCACCCCCGTTATTGTTTGTGGAATAAACGTGCTTCGTTTCATTCCGTGCACTAAGCATACGTGATATTGAAATCGGGGAGAATCCCCGTATCTTTACATTCATAGTCGTATTCTGACCTGTTCGTTTTCTAGCAAATGAGAGCCTCATTTCCGATAATTTTAATGTTATACTTGAATTACCGCACGGTTTCAAGTCCTAACAAGCTGGGGGAACTTCATGTATAAACTACTAATTGTCGAGGATGAACCTCTAATCAGAGCTGGCTTGCAGCACTATTTTGACTGGACAGCGCTTGGTGTCACTATGATTGTTGAAGCTGAGAATGGCAAGGAAGGCTGGCTCGCAGCACTTCATGAGCAACCTGATCTGATCATTACCGATATACGCATGCCCGAGATGGACGGACTTCAGATGATTGAACACATTCGAGCGACACTCCCGGATACCCTCTTTATTATTTTGACTGGTTTCAATGATTTTGAATATGCCCAAAAGGCGATTCGTCTTGGCGGCGTTCATGCCTTTCTGTTAAAGCCACTGGAATATGAAGAAAGCTTTGCAACTATTCTTAGCTGTATGGCGACACTTAAACAAAGGCGAAATGAACGGACCCAACGTACCGATTTAGAACAACAAGCCAACGAAAACAAAAGCTATAAAAGCAACCAGCTAGTCAAATTTTTACTCGAGGACGAGCATGCAGCTTGGGAGGAAGGCGTACGCCAACAACTCAACGATTTCGATCATTTGTCGTGGTATCAACCTTTTGTGGTAACCTGGTTACCTTCGAATCCCTCTCAAACTATCGAAAGAAGAGAGTTCCAACAACTCGCTGAACGCATCATTCGGTCGACTTTAGACACGATGTCTAGCTCCAGTATTCCCACACAACTATTCTTATATATAGATAAAACCAAATGCCATGCTGTAGCGATATTGGATGATCAACCAAGTGCGTACGATACCGATCAGGTCTCACTTCCAGCTTGCGATTCCAACGTTTTCATGGCTATTGGTAAAATGACGACAGATAGCTCGCAATTAACACAGTTGCTTCGTCTAACGGATCAAGCGCTATATCAACGCTTTTATCAGGACAAACGACAGATCTTCTTTCCGATCATAGCCAATGAGTCGCCGACTCGTGCCAAAGATTCACGTTTACTTCTTGAAGAAGCGGATAAGAATCGTATCATTGCCTCTCTTGAAAGCGCTAATCCTACGGATATCGAGCAGCTGATGCAACGACTCGCACATGACTTGCGCATACATCTGCCCCACACTTCAATGGATCGTGGATTCGCTTTTATTCAAGAAATCATCTCCACCACCGTTCGATTTGCCCACCGGAATGGCATTCCTGTCGAAGGCGTCTACAGTGAAAAACTGCTAAAGCTAACATGTGTCGATGATTTCCCAACGCTTGATGCCCTTTTCAGCTGGTTAACAGCTTGGATGGTGCAAGTCAGCGAAGTATACCGAGATGAGTTCTCTTCAACGAATCACCAGGATGTGCTTATTTTTGAACATATTGAAGCTTATATTAAAGAGCATATCGACCAAGATATTACGCTGCAAATGGTGGCAGATCGTTTCTTCTATAATCCATCGTATTTAAGCCGTATTTTCAAGAGAAAACTAGATAAGAACTACATGAGGTTTGTGACCGAAATTCGTATCCACTATGCGCAAGAATGCTTGAAGAAGCCAGAGTACTTGGTGACGGATGTGTGCACGATGTGCGGGTATAAAAGCTATAAGCATTTCGTCAAAACCTTCCGAAGCATTACAAATATGACGCCATCCGACTATAGGAAGAAATGGGGGTGGTAGACTTTTGAATGCATGGCGGCGGCTTTCGCAGCAATACCGGATGAAGYATGTTAACCATCAAATATTCGTACTTATGATCCTAATTATCACCGTTCCCTTATTGATTATCTCGGTCATTATCTATTTCTTTTCCATCCAAGCCGTCAAAAATGAGTACCAGAGCTCCTCGAACCTGATTCTCACGAATCTGTCCTTCAACATCGACCAATATTTACAGAGTATCGAGAAAGGAACGCTTAACGCTCAAATGGATGGGCAACTGCAGAATGCCTTGGAGCACTGGGTTGCGGATGGCGACGAGAACAGCAATGATCAACGCATTCAATACGGGAACACCATTGAACACTTTGTCAGTTCCATCGAAATGACGATTAAAAATGTGGACAGCGTGCAAATTTACGCAGGTTCTCGTGTCTTTTACTCAGCTAATTTCAATCGCTCGGATTACGATGTCGAGGATTTCACCCATGAGGATTGGTACTTGCAGACACAGCAAAGTAAAGGTGGCATCGTCCTGTTCGGAACGCACCTCCCCTTCCATCGTGTGAATGCCAAGGATCCCGTTATTTCCATAGCAAGAGTCATTAATAAGGTAGGAAGTAAGCAGCCACTCGGGGTTATGCTCATCGATATTCGATTGGATTCTTTGCGAGAAATATTGAAATTGTCCGAGACGAGTAAACGCAACTTCACCATAATAGATAGTCAGGGTGCTAGTATTTATAATTCCGAAAGGTCGACTGCGAATGCCAATGTACCGATCACGTTAGAGAGTCAGAAGCTTCAGACCGTTTTGCATGCTGAAAATGGAAGCTTTTACGCGTATTTTGCCGGGGCCAATTCGTACATTAACTTCGTGACTTCGCCTTATTCGGGCTGGAAGGTCATTCAATCCATCGATGAGAAAGAAATGACGAAGCAAGCCGAGATTTTGATCAAAATCATATTAGCACTAGCCTTCCTATCCCTAGGAACTGCGGTATTATTCATGTTCATTTTATCCGCGCGCGTGACGAAACCTATTATTCTCCTAAGCCGTAAGGTGAAAATGGTTGGCTTAGGCAATTTCGATGTCGATCTTAACTCGAATCGGCAGGATGAGTTCGGTGTGTTGTATCAAGGTATCCGCAAAATGCTAGATGACTTGCAGAACTATATTGAACGTTCCTCCATGGCCAAAGCACAGCAAAAAGTCGCACAATATGGCGCTTTGAAAAGTCAGATCAATCCGCATTTTCTGGCCAATGTGCTGGAAACGATTCAGATGAAGGCGATTATCAGCGGACAACGAGATGTCGCTGAAATGGTCGGTATCCTAGGCCGCTTGTTCCGAATTCATATCCAAACGGGGAAAGAAACGGTTACCTTGCAAGAAGAATTGATCCACATTCGCCTGTATGTCAAAATCCAACAGCTGCGCTTCGGGGATAAAATTCAGTATCGCGAGGAACTCTCGGTGAATAGTGAGACTTTGCAGGTTCTGCATTTTTCATTGCAGCCGCTAATCGAGAATGCCTTCGTGCATGGACTGGAACGGAGCAGTCAAGCAGGACTATTCGAAGTATCTTCCGAGATATCGGGGGATGACTTATTGATCCAGATCAAGGATAATGGAGTTGGCATGGATCAAATCAAGCTTGCGCAGCTGCGAAATCGGCTTGCGCAACCTTCAGATACACTCGATGAAACACATATTGGCATCAAAAATGTGCATGATCGTATCGTCTTCTACTTCGGAGATCCGTATGGGATTGACATAGAAAGTCAACCGGGTGAAGGGACGATCGTGCGGATACGCATGCCTGCGCGGTAGAGTATTCCACTTCAGCACGACAGAGCAAGACGACAGACGACAGACAGGAGGTCCTTATGCTAGGACTCGCGATTTTACTTGCTTTTAACCTTATTGGCATTTGGCTTCAAACGAGCTTTCACATCCCGCTTCCTGGCAATGTGATTGGACTTATTCTTTTTACCATCGCGCTTTTCGCCAAGCTCATTAAGTTAGAATGGGTGGAAACGACGGCGAATTGGTTCACAGGCCATATGATGCTATTTTTTCTACCCTTTGTCGTGGGAACCATGGCTTTCTTCCCGCTGATCGGGGCAAATTGGTTATCGATCGGGGTTGGCGTTATGGGGAGTTCTGTGGCTGTCCTACTCGTAACTGCATTTATCACATCGAAAATGYAACGTAATGAGGATAAAGGGCATCGGATGCCTACTGGTGCAAATGGGCAAAAGACAGTTGAAGGTGGGATGAAATGAACACCTCCGATTGGCTCACGAACCCCGCGTTCGGCATCACGCTCAGCATTGCAGCCTATACGGCTGCTCAGTTTATTCATCAGCGCTGGCGGTGGCTGCATCCGCTTTTTGTCTGCTCAGGCTTCATCACCTTGGTACTGCTGAGCTTCCACATCCCTTATGCCGCCTACAAAGTGGGCGGCGATGTACTCACGCTGCTCTTAGGTCCAGCTACTGTGGCTCTCGGCGTTCCGTTGTACAAGAACGCCGGCTTGATCAAAAAGCACATCGCCGGCATTCTGACAGCCGTGACTTTAGGGTCATTGACCGCCATTGCCAGCGCCGCCGCACTTGTTGGACTGCTCGGCGGAAGCCGCGAGATTCTGCTCAGCATGCTGCCCAAATCCGTCAGCTCGCCGATCGCCCTAGAGATATCACGCCATCTCGGCGGATTGCCAGAGCTAACAGCCGTACTGACGGTGCTCACAGGCTTGTTCGGGAGCATGATCGGCAGAAGGCTTTTGACTTGGCTTAGTTTCCGCGATGCGCTATCCATTGGCATCGCGGTGKGTACCGCTGCGCATGGCATCGGAACAGCACGACTGCTGAAGGATTCGGAGCTTGAGGGCAGCATGAGCGGCTTTGCGATKGGTGCTGCTGGGATTATAACATCGGTATTGTTTGTGCCGATTTATTGGTGGTTTCGTTAACATAAAGCCCCCAGCTTGAAGCGTTCGCTTCAGGTTGGGGGTTTAATCGGTTTCTGTTTGGGGCAGGCGGAGGTGCAACCACCATGCCTGTAAAAACTACAGTTAATTTGCTGCATTTGAGCCAATTATGCGCAATAGATGGAAAACCTCCAGCTAATTTTTAGCTATTTGGCGATTACGAGTGAATCCTCAGTAAATAACTGTATATTTTCCAGTTAATCCATCCCGAATGCTGAAACGATCAAAATTAGCAGTACATTTTCCAGTTAATTCTAATTACAGCCTACTACTCGTCGTTCCTCGCTCAAAATACTTTTCAAGTCCTTACAAGGGATGGTCTCGCCAATCCGGAATCGCACCACTTGCCAGCCGAGAAATCGTTCCATCTTCCCCGTCCACGACGTAGTCGATACCTTGCTGGAATACCTGGTTATCAGGATGTGTGGCATCCGGATGACTCCTCAGCGACACATCCCTGCCACCATAATGCGGTCGATAACGCATCTTCTGCTTCTCCGTACCGGGGAAAACGAACGTTTCCCCTAGCTGACTTCGTAGCTCCATCGCTCATTTCCCCCTTTTCACACTTACCAAAGTAGATCTATTCGACCTGTAATTCCCTCTAGATAAATCCGATCCACTTGGCAAGCATCCGTAAGATCCAGATACTCTTTCTCGTTTACCCTGACTTCTACGATTCCAGCAGCAATAGCCTCAATTGGTGGAAACAACGTGAGATTAGCATCTTTCAAATTCCATACGGTCAGATTACTGCTAGATTGACGCTTCCACGTTGGAATAGCCTGATTTTATTGAAGTGTTTTTTTGTAACATGATCTATCGCCATCTCTGTCATCTCCTCACAATCGATTTATACAATTAGCAGCACTTTATATATTCGCTATTCCTTCACACTGCCAAGAATAATTCCCTTCGTGAAATACCGTTGCAGAAACGGGTAGATGACGAGAATCGGTATTGCTCCCAGAAAGATTTGTGCGGCACGGGCCGTACGATCCGAAATGAGCGCCAGCATCTCGAGATCCGTGTTGCTTTTGATCAATGTATCCAAACCTACAACGACCGTATATAAATAGCTTTGAAGTGGATAATGCGATGGCGAGTTCATGAATAAAATGCCGTCAAACCACGAATTCCAATGGGAAACGGTCGCAAATAGCGTTAGTGTGGCCAAGGATGGCGTCGATAATGGCAAGTAAATGTTCCACAGGATTCGCCACTGCCCAGCACCATCCATCAGGGCTGCTTCTTCCAATTCTTTGGGCAATGCCCGGAAGAAGTTCAGCAAAATAACAACATTATACACAGGCACGGCATGCGTTAAAATTAAGGCCCAAATCGTATCTAACAACCCAAGCGATCGCATTGTCATATAGATTGGAATAATCCCCCCACTGAATAACATGGTGAACACGAATATCCATACATACACCGTTCTGCCCTTGAAACTCGCTGCTTCCTTGGACAGCGGATAGGCGACTAGAATGGTCAGCACCATATTCACGATGACACCTAACACGACTCTTTTGATCGAAATGATGAAAGAAGCCATAAACTCTGGTTTGTCCATGATGAATTGATACGATTTCCATGTGAACTCGACGGGCCAGAAGGTGACTGAGCCTGTGGCAACGGCATTATTGGAGCTGAGCGACATCGCCAGCAAATGTATTAATGGCAGTACACAAAGGACAGACAAGCTAATAAGAAACACATAATTCGCAATGGTGAACCCTCGATATGCCCAAGACGCTGTCTTGATCATGCTGAATTTCCTCCTTCTACTCAGAAAATGCGGTAATTGGCAAACCGATACGCCATCGTATACGAGAGTGAAATAAGAATAAGTGAAACGAGTGACTTAAAGAGACCAACAGCAGTTGCTACCCCGTATTGCGCATCGATCATCCCAATCCGATACACGAAGGTGTCGATGATATCTCCACTTTCATACACGATAGGGCTGTACAAATTGAATACTTGTTCAAATCCCGCGTTCAGCACATTTCCGATACTGAGTGTCGCCAGGAGAACGATAATCGGTGCCATCCCAGGCAAGGTAATGTGCAAGGTTTGCTTCCACCGATTCGCGCCATCCATCGTCGCTGCCTCATACAGCGCTGGGTTAATTCCAAGGATCGCCGCCAAATACACAATCGTGCTGAAACCGAATTCCTTCCACTCATTCGTCAGTACCAACGTGAACGGGAACCATTGATTGTCTCCCAAGAAGAAAATCGACTGCATCCCCAAGGCACGAAGCCCCGCATTGACGATCCCTTCTTTTGGCGAAAGGACATCCAATAAGATCCCGCTTAGAATGACCCACGAAAGGAAATGCGGCAGATATACCAGCGTCTGAACAATCCGTTTCACCGCATTCTTTCGGATCTCATTTAGCAAAATGGCAATGACAATCGGTACGATCAGACCTACAATAATTTTCATGAGGGCAATATAGATCGTATTCCAAAGCACACGGTAGAAATCTGGCAACTCCATTACATATCGAAAGTTATCCATCCCGATCCATTTGGAATGAAAAAGCCCCTGTGTTGGCATGTATTTCTGGAACGCAATGACAATGCCGGCCATCGGATAATACTGAAAAATAAGGATGGCAATCAATCCGGGAATGAGCATCAAATGCAGGGGCATTTGTGCTTTCCATTTTATTCTGTTCACATGTTCTCCCCCTTACCGGATGAAAAAAAGAAGCTGGATTATCGCCAACCTCTTCCATGTCTTCATTATAAAATTAACGAACATGCCACCGATACGGGACATTATTGCGGCCCTTGCTTTATATTAACCAGTTAATCTCGAGTCGCGATACACCTGTGGTGTAAGACCCGTAATCTTCTTAAATAGTCTTGTAAAATAAGCCGCAGACTCCAATCCAACCATGGCTGCRATCTCATGGATTTTGTGCTCAGTCGTCATTAATAGGGTCTTCGCTCGCTGAATACGCACATCCGTAATATAGTCAAGCAGACCTTGCCCTGTTGTTTGTTTATACATGCGTGAGAGGTATGGCGGGCTCAAATACACCAGCTCAGCTAAGCGCGTTAATGAGAGCTCCTCTTGCAGAAAAGCATGCACATAATGATGAATCTGACCGATCATATCCGTTGTTCTCTCTGCTTTTTTCAGCCCATTATAGTCCGCCAGCGACAACGCAATGCCTGCCAGAAATTGAACGGCCCCTACCGTACTGTTGTGCTGAAAAGGATTCAGAAGCTCCTCCATACGAAACGCTTCACCGAGCTGTGCGATCAAATGACGCTTATTGATATACGATAAAAGAAAAGCAGCAAGATGCGAGAACGCCTCATACGCGAGCGCCGCTCCCTTATCGTTGTACGCTAACAGTTTGATCGCGTTAACGACCTCACCAAACAGGTACTCACAACCTTCTTTTTCACCGTTATCCAAATAAGTCTCCAACAGATCCATTTTGTGCAAATGAATTCGCAAATCCTGCTCTTCATAGAATTGCTTACTGGAGCGCAGTTCTTCCTTGTCTTCCTTGCGTTGCTCGGTTAGCAGCATCTCATGGCCTTTCCCGATGCCATAGGCCAACTGCAGCTTCATGCCCTCGATCCGCTGCATCATGGCTTCCCATGTGCAGAAGCTAGAGGCCAGCAGGAAGGAAACCGGCACCTTCAGATGCCGCCGACAGGCCGCCTGAACAAGCTCTACGCTGCCGGAAAGCGTACGAATCGTTTGTTCCTCTTGCCCTTCATCGGTTGGCTCGGTTGGTTGAACGAGCCAAATAAACCGATTACGATCATACGGAAGCGCTATCATGTTGAGTGAGCCGTTCAAATATTCCTCCGCAATATTATGCACGGAATAAAACAGAAGCGATTGATCGGACGGTGCGGCGAAGGATCCCCATTCATCCAAACGTCCGATGACGAGGAGAACAGGACCCCCTGCGTGCAGGCCGATGGCCAGCTCCTTGAACCTCCTCGCCCTAGCGGCTAGCGATTCTGACTCGCCTTGCACGAGCTGTCGCAAGTAATCACGGCGAATTGTCGGCAATGCGGCGTGCAGCTGCGCTCGGGAGCGCTTCAGAATCTCTTCACGGTTGATTTCGAGAGCGATATCCTGTGTTGCCTTCTGCACCGCTTGAATGATGGCCTCATCGCCCTCTGTTTTGAGAACGAAATCGATGCCCCCGTTGCGAATTGCTGTCTGGGCATAAGCAAAATCATCAAACCCCGTCAAGAAAATGATGCGGCAGCGCGGCCATCTTTTACGCGTATAATCGGCAAGCTCCATCCCGCTCATCCCCGGCATTCGAATATCCGTGAGCAGAATGTCCACTTTCCCGGCTTCCATCTTCTCTATCGCTTCCTTGCCAGAGTGAGCTTTCACCATCTCAAAATCCATGTCCTCCAGCTCAAGCAAAGTTTCTGTCAAATAGTGAACGGCCAGCGGCTCATCATCCACGATCATCATTGTCAGCATGACATCACGTCCTCTTTTTGCAAATTGAATTCCCTATACGACGAATGGAATGACGACCGAAACGACCAGACCGCCTTCCTCTCGTCTGAGAATCCGCACACCTGCCTTCTCGCCAAACCTTAATTGTAAGCGTCGATGCACATTCAACATCCCTGTTACTTCTTCGGTTGCTTGCCCCTCTTGCGTCTTAGCCTGGAAATCTCGCAGTTCCACGTCGGTCATCCCTTTGCCATTGTCCTCAACTTGGATGACAACAAGCATCTCACCGTCATCATCCTCATGGCATGTGGTCGAAATCCGCAGATGACGATCTTGATGATCCTGATCAAACCCATGATGATACGCATTCTCCACGATTGGCTGTAAGATAAGCCGTGGAACAACAAGTTGCTTGCATACCTCTGGCAAAGGCTCCATTTCAAATGAAATCCGGTTCATATACCGGATGGTTTGGATTTCAGCAAAAGCACGAACATGGCTTAACTCCCGCTCCAACGGGACTTCCTCACTGCCATTTCGGGTCATGTACTGGAAATAATCGCCGAGATATTTGGTGAATCGGGTAGAGTTCTCGAAATCTTGCGCTTTCGTCATGCGGTACAAAAGGTAGAAGCTGTTATATAAAAAGTGCGGATTGATCTGCGACTGCAGCTGCTTCAGTTCGGATTGCTGCGTACGAATTTTCTGCTCGTAAATTTCGAAAATCAGTTTCTTCAAATGTGCGACCATGTTATTGAATTGGGCATACAAATAATGAAATTCATCACTGCTTTTATACGTTAGCTCGACTTGTAGATCACCGGATTCTACCTTGCGGAAGGCTCGGACAAGCCTGCTGAGCGGGCGATGAATGATGCGATACACATAGATAGAGAACAGGACGATGACAATAAGCGCACATAAGGAGATGAGATATAAATAAACCTGATAGTGATCAAGCGGCCCCATAACAGCCTTTTCCGGGACAAAAGCAACCAACATCAAATCTAATGCCGGTGAATACGTGGAAACCGTAAGAAGACGTTGATTCCCGATTTTAATAAGCTGATTAGCTGCTTGAACGATCTGTGGCGTCTTGATCTGCAACGTGGATATTTGCTCCCGAACCGTCTGACGAATGGGGGCGTATGCCTCTTTATTTTGCGTATGAACGATATCCCAGTCTGCTTTAACGATCGCTGCGCCGCCCTGGTCATAATTAGAAATCTGCGCTAAATACGATTGCATGGCTGGCATGGAAAGCTCCAGTTCCAGAACAAACATCGGGTCGCGCCCTTCCACCAACTGGTTGCTGGGATAATATTCACGTAGGAAAAGATGGTCGCCATCGCGATAAAATAATCCTTTATGCGAGAAAGAATCTCGTTTCAATTGATCCAATCGCTCTCGAGGCAAGCTGTCTGCTAAATCCGTCGATGTAATAATTTTATTAATAGGCGGAATGTACACACTTGCCCGCTCGATATACATACTCGATTCCTTCAATAGGACGAGACGTTGCTGAAACCTTTTCAAAATAACAAGTTTCTGATATTCCGTTAAACTATCGGCCGTCACACTGAGCGCTTCCAAATCTTCATCATTCATGTATTGCCGTTGGATACGTCCCATTCTGTCAATTTCATTTTCGAGTGATGAGCGATAGAACTGAATTTGCGACTCGAGTGATTTGGAAATTTCCTTGCGGACAAGCCCTGCACCCCATTCATTAATCTGTGTACCGATCACATACATAGGTGAAAGAACGATGAGAAAAGTAACTATTAATTTGCCTAGTATTGAGAATCGTCGCTGTCTCCCTGCCATCCGCATAACTCCCCACCCAAACGTCCTTTTTCTCACTATACAAAAGATTAAGCGGCTTGGATATACGAGCTTCACCATAAGATAATAAAAAGCAAGCATGATAAAATTGTCCCATCCTACAACAAAATACCCCGTCCGTAGATTCCTCTACTTTCGGGGCAGCTCATCATCGTCCTATTTGTTCTTCGCGTACCAATCGTTCACTTCTTGCTCGATTTTATCGCCGCCAAGCTTTTGGAACTCTTCAGCGAACTTGTCGAATTCATCGACGGAGGAATCCCCCATGATGATCTTAGTGAACGTTTCCGCTATTTTCTTCTTCAAAGTCGGCAGCTTCTCGGACATCGTCGGTGTTGCTGGCGCTAGGAACAGATTATATTGTCCGATCTTTGCTTTGTTATATTGATCAATAACACTATAACTGCCGCCATCGCCCATCACGATATTGCTAAACCACATGGTGTCATCACCAGCTTTGAACTTCGTCATGCGATCAAAATGAACACTTGCTGGGAATCCAAGTTTACTGCCATCGCCGGTCTTTAAGGATTCTTGCACCTGGTGATAGGCATCTAGATTCGTATTCAGCGAATCCATCGTAACTGGCGCATATTTCGCTGCCATAATCCCCGTTTTCGAATCGGTAATGAATGGGTTCGGATCCGGTGCATACGATTTTTCGTAAAAACGATTGATATAAATATTCGCTAACTTAATAGCCGCTTCCGGATGCTTCGATCCTTTTTTCACCACATAAAAGGTACCAGCCGTATCGTAAAGCTGCGGTACAGCTGGCTGACTATCCGCAGATACAATTGGGAACACTTTCCATTGCGCTTTCGGATCCTTCGTGTGATTCTCCTTCTGGATATAGCCGCCATCTGATACTAATCCGTAGGCAAGCCCGACACGTCCTGCTGCTACATCTTCTTGGATTTTTGCTGGCGGTTTAACGCCGAATTCCTTATCAATCACGCCATCCTTATAGAGCTCTTGGAGCTTCTTTAAAGGCGCTTTTAGTTCTTTTTGAACAAAACCATAGACCAGTTTACCTGATGGATTCTTAATGAAAATATCGGTATACCCATGATAGCCGTTAAAGAAGCCACGCAATGAACCGTGTCCATAATCCCAGAAATCTTTATTCACCGCAAGCCCGATTGTATCTGCTTTCCCGTTACCGTCCGGATCTTGTTTGGCAAATGCCGTTGCAATTTTGATCACATCATCCATCGTTTTCGGTTCAGGCAAATTCAGCTTCTGCAACCAATCCGTTCGTACATAGATCATTTCAGCTGTGGAGATACCGCCATTACTGAACGTGTGAGGAATGCCAAGCATTTTGCCATCAATTGTAGCAGCCTTAATCCCGACGCCACCATCTTGGTTCAACATATCTTTCAAATACTGCGAGCTGTATTGTGCCCATAATTTTGTTAAGTCCTCTAACTGACCCGCATCTGCCAAACGCTTCATTTCCTCTTTATTTACCTCAAGGAAATCTGGAATATCGCCTGATGCGATGGACACATTCAGCTTCTGATGGTACTGCGTTGAATCGACAGTCCACGTATTCTTCACTTTAATCCCGTAGTCTTGCTCGAAAATTTTGGTCCAAATATTGCTGTCGATCGAATCGCCAGCTGCATATTTGAAAGTTGCGTCGACCGAACGCACCGTCGTCACTTCAATTGGCGGATCATATTTCGCCAACGGGTCTACTTTCACTGCTGCCGTTTGAGCAGCCACTGGACTAGCCGATGCCGTTGCGGATTTGGACGCCTCTGGTTGATCCGTCGAATTGCTGCATGCACTTGCGACAACTGATAATAACATAATGGAGCCTATCGAAACCGCCCCGTATTTTCTCCCTTGCTTCATGGCCATTTCCCCCTCGTTCGCCTATTATTCCAACTGGATACGTTTTCATTATAGAATCACTAGAGCATGGCTCGAAACGGGACATTCTTGCGAACCTTGCTTTTTATTACACTCTTTGTATCTCTTTAGGATAAATGATGGTTGAGGGGAATGGCAAGGTGAGGTGAGGCAAGACAAGACAAGACAAGGATAACTCCATCCATGATGTCTACTTTACTTACAAATTTGCATTAACTGGAAAACATACAACTATTTCAGATGAATTTCATCGAAAACTGCATTTAACTGTAAAACATGTAGTTAAAACGACCATTTTTGCTCAGATCGGGTGAAATGGTTCATATTAACTGGAGGTTTTCCATCTATTTTGTTTTTGCTCGGAAAATCCCATTATTTAACTGGAGAAAATCCATCTATTCATATGGMGCATAGGGGAATTACGAAATTTTCATCCCATTAAATCACAATTCAGATCCAGCCATCCATACTCCTACTTCCACTTCCACTTCYACTTCYACTTCYACTTCYACTTCTACTTCTACTTCTACTTCTACTTCTACTTCTACTTCTACTTCYACTTCYACTTCYACTTCTACTTCTACTTCTACTTCTACTTCTACTTCTAC
>NZ_JBFRGR010000026.1:0-87256 GCF_052115445.1 Paenibacillus sp. 2RAB27 | reverse complement strand
TAGTCTAATTGAGGGTCATTCGGTTTAGAGCGAAGCATGAGGTTCACCACTTTCAAGAGTATACTTATATTATACCAAATTAACGCGGTAATGTGATGAACTAAAAAGAAAATAATAAAGACTGTCGAGACTTTCTCGACAGTCTGATAAATTACAGTTAATCTTATTGTTCGGCCGAAGGATGCCAGCAAGGATGGGTTCAAGGAGGCTGCTGTATACAAAAAGGGACGTACTTCTCAAAGTACAGTCCCTTTTTTTGGCTTAAACCAGAATATCCAACGTGCCGTTGGGATTCGTGTTCACTTTCTTACTGGCAGCGTTGCTCAGGCCGGAAGGGTCGTTCGAGTTCCTAGTGCCGGAATCGTGTTGACTAGAGCTACCGCTGCTGGATTTCGAGCTCGTCTGCGCGATTTGCTGATCAATTTGCTGGATCTGTTGCTGGATGAGCTGCACTTTGCGCTCTTTCGTCTTCTGCTCATCCTTGCTCTGCTGTTCCTTCGTTAGTTCGGTTTGCAGCTTGGCTTTTTGTTTCTCAAGGGCAGCTGAGTCCGTAGAGCTGGAGGTGAAGGAGTACGTGCTGCTACTGGACGTGGTTGATGAAATGGAAATCGACATGGTGATCTTAGCTCACCTTTCTAGCTTCAATTTGGACATGTTGAAAAGCCCATAGGCGATTATGACATGCCAAATTGAGGAAACGCTGAAGGCTCACTGAGGATTTGCTTAAAATTGGAGATCGAGAGAGGCAAGCAGAAACTTGCTCACCTTATTCGAAGTGGAATCCGTATAATGGATATATAAGGATATGTGTTTGAAAGGCGGATAGCAATGTCGAATTTGATTAGAATCGGACTCTTTTCCAAAATCGCACAGGTGACCATACGCACTCTGCGACATTATGATGAACGCGGCTTACTAAAGCCTGCTTATATCGACATCGCGACAAGCTATCGGTATTACACGTATGAACAGCTCACTCGAATTCATCATATCGTGGTGCTGAAGGAGACGGGGTTCTCGTTAGATGAGATCGCGACGATGATCGATCAAGCACTCACAATGGACGACATGAAGCAGATGATGCACAAGAAGAAAGCGGAACTAGCGAATCAAATAGAGGAAGCAACACAACAAATGGCGCGTATCGAGTCTAGATTGCATCAACTAGAACGACTTGGTGAGAAGCCTGCCTATGAGGTTGGGATTAAGCAGGTACCAGCTCTTTATATGGCTGGGCTTCGCCGAATCGTACCACGCCTACAGGATATGCCCGTCTACCGCTGTCAGATGTTTGAGGAGCTTGAGGAAGGGCTGGGGGGCTGTGCATCGATCGACACTATGCAACAGGAGTACGTTCTGTATCATATGACAGAGTTTATTGAGGAGAATTTCGACATTGAAGTGGGGTTTAGTTTCGATTCATTAGCCCACCTACGCCCAACTGGCCCCATCACCGTATATGAAATTCCAGCTGAGCCCATGGTAGCAAGCCTTATTTACAAAGGGCCTTTCATGGGTGTTGGAGAGGGGATTCTAGCGCTTTTTACATGGCTCGGGGTTAATGGCTATGCACAAACCGGTCCGGTTCGCGAGCTGCACCTATTCGGAAGAGAAAACCATCTTGAAGATTACAACCATGTAGTTGTGGAGCTTCAAGTGCCTATATCCCAATAGGCTGCCAACTATTTTCTAAACATCTCTTGACTCTCTCGTTACGGTAGACAATATCGTTAGGGTATCGAAAACGAGGGGGCATGATGAATGAGTAATCAAGTACATGTGATTGTTGGAACGGGGCCACTCGGGATGGCAGTCATGCGGGAATTAAAGCGGCGCGGGGTCGAGCGTATACGCATGGTAAATCGCAGCGGGAGATTGTCCGAGACGGCAGCGGTGGAAGTGGCCAAAGGGGATGCTTCCCAACTTGCTGATGCGGTAGCGATGTGCAAGGATGCTGCTGTGGTCTATCACTGTGCTCATCCAGGCTATACGAAATGGCCGACCCAATTTCCCGGCCTTACCCGAGGGATTATGGCGGGTGCTGCTGCTGCAGGTGCGAAACTGATCTACGGTGACAATCTGTACATGTATGGCCAACCGAATCAACCTCTTACGGAGGACCTACCACATCTAGCTACTGGCAAAAAAGGGCTAACACGCGCCCAGATGGCGGAGGAATTGCTGCTTGCGCATCAATCGGGGAGGGTCCGCGTGGCGATTGGCCGCGCCTCGGACTTCTATGGCCCAGGTGTGAAACAGTCCTCGCTGGGAGAGCGAGTTTTTAGCTTCGCCTTGAGAGGCAAGCCTGTAGGTTTGCTGGGTAATCTGGATATGCCACATACCTATACGTATATTGATGACTTTGCGAGAGGACTTGTGACACTCGGTCAAGAGGATCGTGCTCTGGGTGAAGTCTGGCATCTACCAAGTGCGAAGACGCACACAACCCGAGAGATGTTAGGGCTGATTTTCGATGAGCTAGGCTCGACAAGTAAAATAAGTACATTATCCCGTCCGATGGTGACGATGATCGGTCTTTTCCATCCAATGCTGAGGGAACTCAAGGAAGTCTTATACGAGTTTGAGCATCCCTTCATCCTGGATCACAGCAAATTTGAAGCTGCTTTTGGCCCGCAAACGACGACTCCGCATGTGGAAGCCATCAGGCATACCGTGCAGTGGTATAAGGAAATGATGCAGGAACAGCGGGCTCGTTAGCATGGACCCTACCAAACGGGGTTGCATATGATCCAGTTCCATGTCTATTATCTGTCCATGAAATGGCTGATGTTAGAGCCTCACTGAGAGATACGGAACGTAGTTCCCCTATTTCGAGATATTTGAGCATTTTCTGAAAGTTGCGGAACGTCAGTTCGCTATTTCTGCGTTTTGTGTGGTTTTTTGAGCAATTCTGACCGATAGCGGAACCACGTTCCGTTTCACCTCTAGCATGTAGCGTCCGTCGCCGCTGTAGCGATGGTTTTCTCGCGTACAGCACGCGAAAACCGCCCCCAAACCCCAAAAAGGCACCCATCCAGGGTGCCTTTCCTTCCTAATACCCGTCCGTCCGCTGCCCAGCGTTCTCCGCCAATTCAGCTCCAGCCTTCGCAGCGGCTGATCCTAAGTGCTCTTGCTCAATCTTCGCTTGAGCGAGCCCTTCAGACACACGCCGTCCGTAATCCGGATCGGCTTGCTCGAAATAGCTGATCATGTTCGCCTGGATGACCGGCTTACAGATCTTCAAAGCATCGACCAAATTCGCGATCAACTCATCGCGTTCCCAATCCTCGAACTTGCGGTACGTATCGCCCGCCTGCCCAAAATCATTCGTGCGGCTAATCTTCTCGCGAACTAGCCGGTCATTATACATCGGCTGGTGCTCTTTGCCCGAAGGCGCAGCTTCCTGCAACCCGCCGAGCGAGGAGGGCTCGTAATTGACATGTGGATTTTGCCCGGGAGCTTTGTCCACCATCAGTGTCATCTGCCCATCCCGCTGGTTCGTGGCCACAGGCGACTTCGGCGCATTGATCGGCAGCTGCAAATAATTCGTTCCCACGCGATAACGCTGTGTATCCGAGTAGGAGAATGTTCGCCCCTGCAGCAGCTTATCGTCCGAGAAATCGAGGCCATCGACGAGTACCCCCGTTCCGAAAGCAGCCTGCTCGACCTCAGCAAAATAGTTCTCCGGATTGCGATCCAGCACCATTTTGCCTACTTTCCGAAAAGGAATCTTCTCATGATCCCATAACTTCGTCGGATCGAGCGGATCGAAATCGAGCTMAGGGTGCTCGTCGTCGCTCAGAATCTGCACACACAGCTCCCACTCCGGATAGTCACCCTTCGCAATGGCTTCGTATAAATCCTGCGTGGCATGGCTAATGTTTTTACCTTGAATCGCCTCGGCCTCGGACTGTTTCAGATTCTTCATCCCTTGCTTCAGCGGTTCCCAGTGGTATTTCACGAGCACCGCATCGCCGTTCTGGTTCACCCACTTGTACGTGTTGACGCCTGAACCCTGCATTTGCCGATAGTTGGCCGGAATACCCCATGGGGAGAAGAGGAAGGTGATCATATGCGTCGCTTCTGGCGAATTGGAGACGAAGTCGAACATTTTCTCGGGGTTCTGCAGGTTCGTGACCGGATCGGGCTTGAACGCATGCACCATATCAGGGAATTTCAAAGGATCGCGGATGAAAAAGATTTTCAAATTATTGCCGACTAAGTCCCAGTTGCCATCTTCGGTATAAAATTTCGTCGCGAAGCCGCGCGGATCCCGTAAGGTTTCTGGCGAGTACGTGCCGTGTACCACGGTCGAAAACCGAACAAAAACAGGGGTATGCTTCCCCTTCTCCTGAAAAAGTTTAGCACGCGTATACGTAGAGACCGGCTCGTCGCCGACCGTTCCATACGACTCGAAATACCCGTGAGCCCCAGCGCCGCGCGCATGCACCACACGTTCTGGAATTCGCTCCCGATCAAAATGGGAAATCTTCTCGATGTAATGGTAATTTTCGAGCGTCGACGGCCCGCGATTGCCAATCGTGCGGATGTTCTGGTTATCCGAAATCGGATGGCCTTGGCGGTTCGTTAGGGTCATATTGGTTGGATTGTTTTGTTCGTTATTGCCTGTTTGGTCCTTGTTCATGGGTGTTGAGCAGCCTCCTATTGGGTGTTAGGAGTAACTTTTACCAAGATGAGGGAAATTATTCCTTGCCAGAAAGCCCTCCCACTCTTTTCAGGGAAAGAAGGCAAGGGCTTTCTGGCCGGTATCCAAATATTAAAAATCAAAATTGTCCGGATCTGGACCGACACGTGCATTCTGATTCATCCCATTAATAGCGTTCATATCCTGTTTCGTTAACGCGAAATCGAAGATGGATCCATTTTCAAGAATTCGATGCGCTTTAGTTGATTTCGGAATCGTTACGATGCCGCGTTGGAAATCCCAACGTAGAATGACTTGCGCGATGGATTTACCATGTTTAGCAGCGATCTCGCTGAGCACAGGATTCTCTAAAAGCTGACCCTGCATGAGCGGAGACCAAGCTTCCAACTGGATGCCATGCTCCTTGCAGAAGTCGTGTACGTCCGTTTGAGCTAAAAGGGGATGAAGCTCCACTTGGTTAACCATTGGTTTAATTGACCCTGTGCGGATCACATCTTCCAAATGATGAATTTGGAAGTTACTCACGCCAATTGCTTTAACGCGCCCTTCCTTATAGAGCGTCTCTAGCGCTCTCCACGCCTCTACATATTTGCCTTGAACAGGCCAGTGAATGAGGTACAGGTCAAGATAGTCCAAGCCTAACTTCGCTAAGCTAGCCTCATAAGCAGCAATAGTAGCTTCATACCCGAGATCGGCATTCCATACTTTTGAAGTTACGAAAAGTTGATCTCTTGTTAGACCAAGCTCTTCCATGCCTTCACGAATCCCCTGTCCCACGCTGCTTTCATTGCCGTAAATGGCCGCGGTATCGATGCTGCGGTAACCAACTTGCATAGCGGATTTTACAGCCTGAACGACCTCGGGTCCGTCTTCGACTTTAAAGACGCCAAGCCCAAGCCAAGGCATTTTTACATCATTGTGCAGTGTGATTGTGGATTGAAGGTTTGCACGATTCGTTGTGGTAGTCATTGTGGTATTCCTCCTAAAATGGTTGGTTGTAATCGTTCCGGTTGATCAGATTTTTCGAGCTTGCGGCTCCAGAAGGTGAGTAGCACGGCACCGAAAACCATCACCCCGCCAACCCAAGTGGTATGAATGAGCCCGATGGAATCGGTAATGATGCCACCAAGGAATGCTCCCCCGGCAATACCAGCGTTGAAAGCTGCAATGTTGAAGGCAGATGCGACATCTTTGGCTTCTGGGGCGAAACGCTCAGCGAGCTGAACGACATAAATTTGTAAGCCAGGTACATTCATGAATGCGAGTAATCCCATGAAAAATATGGTGATTAAACCAGCAGCTTTAAATGGCGCTGTAAACATAAAGAGAAACAGCACGAGGGATTGTAAAAGAAACATGATGAGCAAGGCTTTGCTTGCATTACGGTTCGCGGCGCGACCTCCAATGATATTGCCAATCGCAATGGCAACCCCGTACAGGAGTAAGATTAACGCTACTGTATGTTCTGCAAATCCTGTAATCTCATGTAACAACGGAGATAAATACGTGAACACCACGAACGTGCCGCCGTAACCTAAGGCTGTGATGGAAAAGGCGAGCAGCAGGCGTCCATTCGTAACCAGCTTCAGCTGTGTGCCTAACCGTGTTCGTGTGCCTTTACGCAAATTGGCGGACACCAAGATCAGGTTCGCGATGAGAGCCACCACGCCTACCGCGACAATGGCGAAGAACGCGGCCCGCCAGCCTAGCTGCTGGCCGAGATAAGTACCGATCGGCACACCGGTCACGGTAGCGACGGTAAGCCCCGAGAACATGAGCGCAATCGCGCTGGCTCTGCGGTTCTCGGGCACGAGATCAGCGGCGATCGTTGAGCCGATCGACATGAAGATGCCGTGCGCCAGCGAAGAGATGACGCGAGCGATCAACAGCACGGCGATGCCACTTGCCGTGGCGGCCAATAGATTGCCCGCGATAAACACGAGCATGATCCAGAGCAGCAGCGTTTTGCGCGAGACGGTTGAGGTTAGTGAAGTTAAGATGGGGGCTCCTAAAGTAACCCCTAACGCATATAAAGTAACGGTTAACCCTGCACCTGTGATGGATATATGAAGGTCTTCAGCAATGAGCGGAAGCAGTCCGACACTGATAAACTCGGTTGTGCCAATGGCGAAGGCGCTAACCGCGAGGGCTAGCAGCGCTAGTGTATTTCCTTTGGTTTCTTGTTTCATAGCAATCACTCCAAACTTGTTTGTACCGGCCGGTAAGTGCTATTATCAGACATAATAGTCGGATTGACCAGTACGTACTTTCTAGTACGGTAGGTACTTTTCAGTGCCTATAGCATGGGATGGAGGGAAATCATCAGATGGCTAAAAAGCTGTACAACATCTCGGTAGAAGCCACGCTGGAAGTGATCGGTGGGAAGTGGAAATGCGTCATTCTCTGCCATTTGACTTATGGTAAGCGGAGAACGAGTGACCTCAAGCGATTGATGCCTAGAATCACTCAGAAAATGCTGACACAACAGCTTAGAGAGCTCGAAGACGATGGGATCGTGGATCGGATCGTGTACAACCAAGTGCCGCCTAAAGTGGAGTATGCACTCAGCGAGTATGGGGCAAGCCTGAAACCGATCTTGGATTCGCTCTGCATGTGGGGAGAAACGCATATCATCAAAGAATATGGAGATAAATTCGTTGTTCTTGAGGAAAATGTACTGAATAAACGGGACGAAGAGGTCCTAATTGACGAACTTATGGAGAAAGAGGTAGAAATGACATGAATACATCGATCAATCAGAAGGGTGATTCCCAGGTAGCCATCGTGGAGAGCACGGACATTCTCATCAGCAATGAGCAAGATGCGCTAGATTTAATGGCATCCGTCCGATACCTGACAGGTTGCGACAAGTTTATTATTAATCAGTGGAATTTAACCGAGGATTTCTTTGAGCTCAAAACGAAACTCGCAGGCGATGTTCTTCAGAAATACACGAACTATCAGATGAAAATGGCAGTCATCGGCAATTTCGATCAGTATGACAGCAAAAGCCTCCGCGATTTCATCTACGAATGCAATCATGGCAAGCACTTCTTCTTCGTCGCAGACGAGCAGACTGCTTTGGATGCTTTGCATGGCGTGAAGTAGCAGCCTTGCTGACACCAACACCTGACCGTACCACGTAATACCAACAAATTTAGCTACTCAAGTAACTGGATCGAGTGCATACTCAACCAGCACCAGCACCAGCACCAGCACCAGCACCAGCACCAGCACCAGCACCAGCACCAGCACCAGCACCAGCACCAGCACCAGCACCAGCACCAGCACCGAATATCAACATTCCAGCCCCCAGCGTAACCTCCACGCCCCGCGGCAACGAATAACTGGAAAAACTACAGCTAATCTCGCCGTTTTTTCGCCGAAACACGATTTAACTGGAAAAAATGTAGCTATTTTGGTGCTTTCAAGCTGGACGAGAGCAAAATGCTAAAATTAGCTGTAGAAAATCCAGTTAATCGTATTTTCATTGCGGAATCTGCTGATTTAGCTGTACTTTTTACATCTAATCTCTACTGCGGTGCGTGCAAAAGTGTGCGCTATTAGTTAGTGGTTGGTGTGCGATGTGCTTCAGTACCGTGCTGCCGCGATGCCACGACCTAACCAACTAGCCGACTAACCCAACCCACAAAAAAACAGCGCAGGATCACCCCCGCGCCACCTTTTATTTCCCGAACTGGCCGGGCCGGACTTTCTTAACGTCAAACATGCTTACATTGGATGAAATGACGTATTCTGGACGTTCCTGCCCTTTACTATTGCGGTGGCCAGCGAGATGCTCAGGGCTTTTCTCCCAGTTTTTCCACGCTTGCTCGGATTCCCAACGGATGAAAACGACGACTTCTTCCGCCTCTTTGCTCCGTTTGTTGACCATAACGGTCATATCGATAAGCCCTTCCATGCCGTCCAAAGGCCCTTCCTTGCTAAAGCGCTCCACGACTTTGTCGCTATTACCAGGTTGTACAATAATGGTCCTCTGTTGAATAAGCACGAAGTTCAGCTCCCCTTACATGATTTATGATTATGAGAATCATTATCATTTAAATTAAGGGAGACGTCAACACAAAGCTTTCACTATGCATTATGCATTGAATCTTTTTTGTATTGAATCGTTCCTATACTGAAGCTTCCTGTGCACTAAATCATCGTGTCCTAGCTCTTTCGGTCCCCCAAATCATTCCGTCTTCTACTTACTTCCCCGCGACCGCCTCCAGCAAAGCTTGCAGCGACAGTTCCTCCAGAGTCCCCACTCTACGCGGCTCCCCATCAAAAGACAGGAACTTCGTAACCGGGTTAGGCACCACGATGTAATGCATACCTGCGGCCGCAGCAGCGCGTGCGCCGTTAGGTGAATCCTCGATCGCAATTGCTTCATCTGGCTGCACGCCAAGATCCTTCAGCGCAAGCTCATACAACTCGGGATGTGGCTTCACCAAAGCGACATCTTCTGAAGTACGAATCGTCTCAAAATAATCACCAATCCCCAGCTGTGCCAGATACGTATCGACCCAAGCTCGCTTGGAGCTGGAGGCTAACCCAATGCGCAGGCCTAATGCTTTGGCCCCCTCTAAATAATCAAGAACGCCCGGGAGAATACCTTCATTCGCCATCTTCTCGGTATGTCGATCATGTATACCTTGCCGAAAAGATGCCCGATTAAGCGGAATGTTCAGCTCGGTGATCAAATATTCATAAGGGTCGAAGAGATGCGAGGACGTTCCAATGCACTTTCCGTACATGTCCAAAGTCAGCTCCACCTCATGCTCGAGATAAGCTTCCCTGAACGCCTCATACCAAGCCGTCTCCGTATCCAGAACCGTGCCGTCAAAATCTAAGATCAATGCTTTTATCGTAGTCAAATTGCATTCCTCCTCATGAACCACAACAAATTCTAAATAAAATGGGGAAGGGTTTCTAAAAACTTTGTCGAAATCTAGAAGACTAGTCTATATGACCTATATGACCTATGTGTACCAATCCGCAATGCTGTACAATTATGGAGGTGTTTTTGTTAATCATGTCACAAGCTAAATCCCAAGGCAAGCAAATATCTGTAAGGTTTTTTCGTTCTCTCTCTTTCAAAATTTCAGCTTGGACAGCCGCCTGCTATATTGTACTTTGCGTGTTGCTTACCTTCGTTTCCTATCAACAGCATAGGCAGCAAATGTCAGAAAACTTGGTCGCACTTGAGGAGATTTTCCACGCTCCCCTCATGCAGAAGATAGATTACATTGAGAAATCCAAGGAAGAATTAAAGAAAAATAAAGAAGCTTATAAGTATGAACCTGCTGTTATGAACGTACAGGAGGATATGGACCGTGTCTCTCAAGGGGATTTGGTCGAAAATGCCTACTTATTTTACCCAGAATGGACAACATTGGAGGGAGAGCCAGCTCTTTTGAATTTGTTATCCAATGCGGAGCTATATGTCGATGAGAAGCCAACTGATCCTTATGCACCCGTTCCTGAGTTGCTTACGGCGCTTAAGGAAGCAGAGAATACAGGTTTCGGTATTACGGGAGTCTACCAAGATTCATTAGGAACTTGGGTGAGTGCGGTGAGTACGATTCGAGATCAGGATGGCAAACTTGTTGCTTTTGTAGGATTAGATTTCAATTACAGCGTCCTGCAGGCACAAATGAATAAATATACCGTCCAATCGCTATGGACAGGTTTAATCGCCATTGTGATCGGAACCCTTTTTATCGTATTTATAGTACGACTGTATCTGCGTCAGATTACCCCATTAATGAAGCTGGCACAGTCAGCGGCAGCAGGAGATTTGTCGGATGCATCGCTGGTCAAAAGCAAAAGCAGTGATGAATTGGGTGTATTAGGCAATCATTTGAAAGACATGGTCGGGAACCTTCGCGGCCTTATCGTTCAGATTGCACAAGCAGCACAGCAGGTTTCGGCGGCATCGGAATCGCTGCAAACGGGTGCTCAGCAGACTAGCCAATCTACAGCATCTGTTAACGAAATGATGAGCCAGCTTGCTTCACATTCCGAGCAGCAACGTCACGGCACAGAGGAAAGCAGTCATGCCATGAATGAGATGGCTGTCGGGATTCAACGCGTAGCGGAATCTGCAGGTCATGCCACGGACATTTCAGGCCATGCGCGCGCTCATACGAGCGAAGGCAATGCACGGATGGGGCAGAGCATGCTGCAAATAAACGAGGCACTTCGCTCCGTACAACAGGCGGTACAAGCGATTCAGAGCTTGAAGTCGATGTCCGAGGAAATCGGCGAGATCACTGTCCTCATCACGCATGTGACGAGACAAACGAACTTGCTTGCACTGAATGCCTCTATTGAGGCAGTTAGAGCAGGTGAGCATGGCAAAGGCTTCGTAGTCGTTTCCACGGAAATCCGCAAGCTTGCGGATCAATCTCGACTGGCGACAGAACGTATTGCTGAGCTCGTTGAGCGTGTCCAACAAGAGACAGGAGCTGCTGTTATCGCGATGGATCGCGGCCTTGGGGAAGTGGAGGCTATGCAGGCTGTCGCCCAACAAACGGACGGTACGTTCAAGGAGCTTTCTGGCACGGTGCAGGAGGTCGTCGATCAGATGACCGATGTATCAGCCGTTTCGGAGCAAATGTCAGCAAGTTCAGAGGAAGTACTGGCGGGAATCGTGGAAATAGCAGAGCTAACTCGCATGACAACGGAGCTTACACAGGCTGTTGCGGCTGCAACGGAGCACCAACTAGCGACGATTTCGGAAGTTGCCAGGACGGCTAACGAATTGAATGGGATGTCGAATGAGCTGCAATTGGCTGTGGCTCGCTTTAAAGTGTAAGCCTCAAAACAGCTAGAAGAAATAGGATGCCTTCGGGCATCCTATTTTAGTACGGAAAACCTTGACATTTTCATTGATAATGATTATCATTTTTAGTTGATAGAGAGAAATTATCGAATCATTGGGCCCTATATACATATTCAAAATAAACGGCTACGCTGTCCTTCTTGGACAGGAGCGTTTATCTAGAAATTCAGCAAAATTGTGATGTGAAACTTATAAATACTGAATTTGGAAAAGGGGATGTTCCTCATGGCAATAGCAACGCGAATATATACCGAACAACTACATGTTTCTTATGATAAATTGAAAATCATCAACGATCTGAGTATCGAGATTCCAACGGGTAAGATCACCGCTTTAGTCGGTGCCAATGGATCGGGGAAATCGACGATATTGAAGGCGATGTCGCGACTATTGAATCCGACGGAAGGGACCGTTTTCCTAGATGGCCATTCCATTCATCATCAATCGACGAAGGAAATCGCCAAGAAATTAGCGATTCTACCGCAGTCGCCATCCGCTCCGGAAGGCATTACAGCCGAAGAACTAGTAGGATATGGTCGTTTCCCGCATCAGCGCGGTTTTCAGAAGATGTCCAGCGCCGATCGTGAGATCATCAACTGGGCGTTCGAAGTGACGGGGATGACAGCGTTCAAGGATCGTCCGATCGATCATCTATCAGGTGGTCAACGTCAACGGGTATGGATCGCTATGGCATTAGCGCAGCAGACCGATATGTTGTTCTTGGATGAGCCAACGACTTATTTGGATATGGCACATCAGCTTGAGGTTCTCTGTTTGTTGAAGGAAATTAACGAGCGTCACAAGACGACAATCGTCATGGTTGTGCATGATTTGAATCATGCGACGCGTTATGCGGACCATTTGATTGCAATTAAAACAGGGAATGTCGTCTATGAAGGTTCACCGATGGATATTGTAACACCACAAATGCTGCTCGACGTGTTCGCTATTCATGCTGATGTCATCGTGGATCCAAGAGCAGGCGTGCCGCTCTGTATCCCTTATGGCTTGGTTTCGGATGATGAAGTTGTGGCGCAAGAAGTACGTAAAGTAGTAGTAACGAGTGCTTGATTAGCATAAATAAGCCTGTGAAAGAGGTACCCCCGGATCAGGAGGTGCCTTTTCTTTGTGGAAATGATAGGCTTCCCTTGTGTTCAGGAAGGATTTTTGGCACAATACTAACTAGATGGTACGCTTCGGCTGCTTAGAAGAACTGGACTGCACGTGATAGTCTTGAAAAGAGGATAACGGAATGAAACTTTCATCTATATATGGATTAACTTTTGATCAACTGGTCGCTTGGCTGGCCGAAAAAGGCTACAAAAAGTCACGCGCCCTGCAAGTATGGGACTGGCTGTATCGCAAGCGGGTCGCTTCGTTCGCGGAAATGACGGATGTGAAAGAGGATTGCTTAGCCACGTTAAGCGAGCATTTTGCTATTCATACCTTGAATGAGCACACGCGGCAGGAATCGGCGGACGGCACGATGAAATTCCTGTTCAAGCTGTCGGACGGCAATTTGATCGAAACGGTCCTGATGCGTCATAAATTCGGCTTATCCGTCTGTGTGACGACGCAAGTGGGTTGTAACATTGGCTGCAGCTTCTGTGCCAGTGGCTTGTTGGCCAAGAGCCGTGATTTGTCCGCCGCGGAAATCGTGGAACAAATTATGAAGGTCCAATTTCATTTGGACGCTATGGGCAAAGCTGAGCGCGTGAGCCATATTGTGGTGATGGGGATTGGCGAACCCTTCGACAACTTCGTGAATATGGTCGATTTTATCCGCGTCGTGAAGGATCAGAAAGGTCTGGATATTGCAGCAAGACACATCACAGTATCCACCAGCGGTCTGGCGCCTAAAATTAAAGAGTTCGCGGACTCGGATTTGAAAGTGAATCTCGCGATTTCCTTGCATGCGCCAACGAACGAGCTTCGTACACGCATCATGAAAATCAACAAAGCGATTCCGATCGAGACGTTGATGGAAGCAATTGAGTACTATTTGGAGAAAACGAATCGCCGTATTACGCTAGAGTACATTCTGCTCAAAGACGTGAACGATGGCAGAGAGCATGCACTTCAACTGGCTGAGCTGATTCAGCATATCCGCCAGCTGGCGAATGTGAACTTGATTCCGTACAATCCGGTGGATGAGCACAGCCAGTATCAGCGGAGTGAGCGCGAATCGGTGCGCGCCTTCTACGATACGCTCAAGAAGCAAGGCATCTCTTGCAGTGTGCGTTTGGAGCACGGATCGGACATTGATGCCGCTTGTGGGCAACTGCGAAGCAAACAAATCAAACAAGCCACAGGGGATAACGTTGTGGCGGGATAGAACTAGGGGTCTGTGAATGAATGACATTCGCGGGCCTTTTTGCATACAGGGGATGCCTGATGTGGACAACTCCAGCATACAATGGAAGAGCAGCAACTTCTTCGTTAGAATGCGTAAACTAGCTTTATAAGTTAGGAGAAGGAGAGTGGTCGTTGGTGAAGGCATGGATCCTCGGTGTGATTTGCGGTGCTGTTGTAACGGGTGTGACAGTGGTTTCTGCTTCTGATGTGCTTCATAAGGACAGACAAGTTGCGGTGAATGGGAAATTGCTCCATGCCCCGGTTCAAGTAACCGAAGATGGGACGACAATGACCTCTACAAGAGCGATTGCGGAAGCGCTCGGTGCAGAAGTGAGCTGGAACGAAGCGTTGAACACGGTCGAAATTCGCAGTACAGAGGATAATAGGATGTCATATGCCAAGTATGTGTCCTCTCTCCTTCACGGTACATATAGTTTGAAAATGGAGATCATGGGAGAGAATGCAGGCGCGCATGCCGATACGACAGTCGTGTTCTCGGATGGTTATGTGGATGTGCCTGACAACACGGATTTTCAGAAGCTTTTCCTCCTCCTCCTCGCTGATCAAATGGGGGATCTACCACTATCGAATAAGCGTATCGAGTTCTGGTCCAATAAAGAGCTTGCGCAGGCGTATGTCTCTGGGGACTATCGCGTGGATGGGCTGGAAGGATGGTCGGGGTTGAATGCCCGGTTTGGCTTGTTAACGAACGAGGGAGGAAGTAAATCGCTTTCGCATATTCTGAGTGTTCATGAGCGTGACAACGTCTCGATTGGCAAATATAAGCCCCAATAACACCAAAAGCCGTCCTTGCAGTGAACCTGCGTGACGGCTTTCTCATTTGTGCTTAGTTGCGGCTACGTACGATCATCATTAGGCCGCCAACCACGATGAGCCCAATAGCGATGATGGAATTGTTATGGAATAGCGTCCCGAAGATGGAACCGATAGAGAAGATCGCGAAGAACAGCAGMGACATCACCGATAGGATGTTAATCGGAATGAGCAAATACTTATTGCGGCCGCCGAACCAATACAGTTCGAACAAGCCGACAGCCACTGCAAGCATGAAACCTGGCCACATGAGGTGCCAAATATCAAAAAGCGCGGAGATTTGGCATACGATACCTGCCGTTAGTAGAATACCACCTGGAACAAGTACGCCTACGCCTCGTCGTTGCATGATGAAGAAGTACAACCAATGGAAGAAGACCCCGACAGGAATAACGAAGAGTGTCGGCCAGAAATATTCAAAAATAGTGCCCGAACTAAACGATACATCCCCTTTTAGAAACATAAAAACACCTAACAGAATCAAGATCGGCCCGAGAAAGGCGCTGCGATTCATATTCATATTCAATTTGTTCACTCCTATTATTGGATTCATTACTCTAAGAATACCATGACAGGGTACAAGTGTCTTCAGACTATAGGGAAGGACGAAGATCGGTCTGAGGACTGATTTAACTGGAAAACGTACATCTAAATTCACCCAATTCGTCATTGAAAAAGGACTAACTGGATTTCCTACAGCTAATTTCGCATATTCCGTCCGAAAGCGCCAGAAGCCGAGATTTAACTACCTAAAATCCATCTAATTGAGTAAATTGGCCGATTTGCGCTTGAATAGATGTAGTTTTTCCAGTTAATCCAATTCCAATCTACTCAAGTGCCTGGCGGGGAGCTGATTGCGTGGTTAGAGGGGGAAGGGGGCTATTTTGGTGGAGTAGATGAAGATGAAGATGAAGATGAAGATGAAGATGAAGAAGTTGGATGGGGCTGTAAAATGGCGTGGTTGGAGAGACAAGTGTTTGAGGAGCGGTAATGCAGGAGCAGTAATGCAGGAGCAGTAATGCAGGTGAAGTAATGCTAGTGGAGGAACTGAAGAGGCAGAAGTGAAAGTAGCTTAGGGTCCGCTATACGCCAAAAAGCCTTCCTCCCACAACGTGGAAGGAAGGCTTCAACAGAAGGGGCAGAAGCCCCTATAACCCTTACTAGAAAAACTTCACGAGCTCATCCTTGATCTCGTTATTCGAACCGCCAACCACTTTCTGAAACTGTGGTTTGTCGAACAGCGCTTGGATTTGCTCTGGATACGTCTGCGCAATACCGCGCAAGCGGATCGACTCATCGAACTTCGCCGGATGCGCAGTGGACAAGGATACCGTTACCTCGCCAGCGACGGCGAGCTTATCAGCAGCAGCAACACCGCACGCGGTATGCGGATCGAGCAGGTACTCGTACTTCGCGTGGTAGTCGCTGATCGTGTCGAGACACTCGTCGTTCTTCACGCCGTACGCAGCGAAATCAGCCTGTACGGTCTTCAACTTGTCGGCAGGGATGACAACGCGGCCTTCGGCCTTAAACTGCTCCATGATCGCGTTAACAGCCGCAGCGTCTTCGCCGTACAGATAGAACAAGTAGCGTTCGAAGTTGCTCGCCACTTGAATGTCCATGGACGGGCTATACGTGCCACGGAACTCGCCTGGTTGATACACGCCTTCTTGTACAAACTTCTCGAGAATATTGTTCTCATTCGTAGCAAGAATGAGCTTGTTGATTGGAAGCCCCATTTTCTGAGCCAAGTAGCCAGCAAAAATATCGCCAAAATTCCCCGTCGGTACGCTGAAATTTACCTTCCCAGCCTGCCCCACTTGTGGCAGTTGGAAGTAGGCGTAGAAATAATACACCGTTTGCGCCAAGATGCGGGCAATGTTGATCGAGTTAATCGCGCGCAAATGGTAGCGGTGCTTGAACTCAACGTCTGCGAAAAGCTCCTTGATGATGCGTTGGCAATCATCGAAAGTACCTTCAACCGAAAGATTCAACACATTCGCGTCATTGACGGTTGTCATTTGCAGCTCTTGTACCTTGCTGACCTTCTGGTGCGGATGCAGGATACAAATACGGATGCCCTCTTTACCGCGAACACCCTCGATTGCGGAAGCTCCTGTATCGCCGGAGGTAGCTCCGAGGATGTGGATGATGGAGTTCGTTTTGCGTGAAACGTACGAATACAGATTGCCAAGGAATTGCAGGGCAATATCCTTGAAGGCAAATGTAGGCCCGTGGAACAATTCAAGTACATACGTGTCATCGCTTAGGCGTTTAACCGGTGTAACCGCTTCGTCACGGAACGTTGCATAGCTTTCATCAACGAGCTGCTTCAGCTCATCGCGTGGAATTTCGTTGTTCACAAAAAGCGAGAAGATTTCTAGGGCTAGCTCTGAATAGGAGAGCTTTGACCAGCTTTTAAGTGTGTCAGCAGATAGCTGTGGGAGGTGTTTCGGTACGAGTAGACCGCCGTCATTGGCCAATCCCATCAGGATCGCATCGATGAAGCCGATAGGTTCTACTTTGCCGCGAGTGCTAATGTATTCCATATGAGTCCCCTTATACGATTGAATTTTCAGTTATTGTATCAAAAAACAGAACATTTGGACAGTGCACATCCGTCACAGGTACGATTCTTTCAAAAACAAAGAGAGGCTGTCTCAAAAGCCAATTTTGACTTTTTGAACTAGCCCCTTTTTTCGTTAATGACCGATGATTAATAAACCTGCTTCCCGCATCTAACTGGATTTTCTCCATCTATTTGAAGTGGAATTCTCGAATTTGAAAGATTAACTGTATTTCCTGTAGTTAAATTCCTTCGATTTACTCGATTCTTCAAATTTCATACAAATTAAATGTACTTTTTCCATCTAATTCTCAAAATACGTCAGATTCGAGCAAATTAGCTGTAGTTTATACATCTAAACATGAATTGGCGGTCACCATGCGCCGAATACACTACCCACTGTGGATTCCGATGACTGAACACATGGTGCATGACATTGTATCAAAAGGAACATAGATGCGCTATTTGCCTTATTTTTGCTATTCTTGCTCTGCTTCTACAACGATTTTCCAGGCGTTGCTGATAGGCGGCAAGCTTTTGGTCATCATAGGGCCGTAAAAGCCGATCACGTTCGCACCTTTAACCAGCGCGGATTTGTCAATGGGAATGCCCTTACCGTCTACAATGGCTGTGTCAGTACCAACTGTAAGAACAACCTCACCTGGCGCATCTTCGGTAAGCCCTTGGCCTTTAACAAGAAGGCTGCCATCTTCGCGTACAGCTTCAATGATGCCAGAAGTACCTAAGGCACCCTTATGAGCTGCTGTATCAAGCACGGTGATTTTGGATGTGGACGTTTGCGGCGGCAAACTAAGTGTCATCGCCATGGAATGCTCCGCAGTGATCGTTAAACCAACGTGAAGATCAGCAAGTGTCAGCTTCGTGCCGTTAAGCATTTGGTAGGTTGTTTCTGGGCTCACATTGAGCACGATACCACCAGTACCCGTGTCTTGAATTTGAATCTGAGCGTTATCGCCTGTTGTACGAATGGAGGTGATGACGCCGGTCGATTGCACGTTCTTGGTCGCCTCTTTCACTGTGATCCCTTCGGAACTTCCTCTTTGCTTCGCGTGCATATCGGGAATAACAGCATCTGTGGTAGCTGCATAAGCGGCTCCTGTTGTCAGCAGGCTGGATAAGGAGAGGATGGCTAGCGTTTTCTTCATCATAGGTTTCATCGTGTGTAACTTCCTTCCTGTGTGTGAAATATAGGTAATAATCTTGCTCTCTCTAACATTGGGGGCTGTGATAAGGTTCCAGACGAGCTGAAAGTTTCATTTTAAACAAGATACAGAGTGGACTTCATAGAGTGGAAACTATAGAATCAATGAGTGTGCCAAGAAATTGTAAAGAGGTGGTAATGGTGTCTTTTGTTATGAAGCTTCGCTGGTTTTTCAAAGAGAGATGGAAGTATTATGTACTCGCAGTCTCACTCTTAATCGGTGTGAATATCTTAGCGACGATTCCGCCCAAAATGATCGGGAATATCATTGACCATATTCGTACTGGGAGTTTAACAGCTTCCGGGCTTCATTATACGGTGTATTTGCTGATTGGGCTTTCGCTGCTTCTGTATGTCATGACCTATTTGTGGATCACGAATTTATTCGGTAACTCCGCATTGGTGGAGAAGCTGCTTCGAGGACGATTGTTGACGCATTTGTCCAAAATGTCTCCTCCGTTTTTCCAACGCAACACGACGGGGCAGCTGATGGCGCTGGCGACGAATGACATTCTAGCCATTGGTCAAACGTCCGGTTACGGGGTGATGACGCTCGTCTCTACGATCGTGGGAGCATCTGTCGTCATCATCACGATGGTGTCGCTGATTTCGTTCAAATTAATGCTTGCAGCGTTAATTCCACTGCCTTTTCTAGCTGTGATGATTAATATGTTAGGCAAAAAGGTCCGCACACGCTTTCTGGCGGCACAAGCCTCCTTCGGTGTAATGAATGATCATGCGCTGGAATCGATCTCCGGTATCCGAGTCATTCGTTCTTATGTGCAAGAAACGCACGATTTGAAAGCCTTCGATGAAGTTACATCGGATGTGATGAACAAAAACCGCCGCGTATCGATGCTCAATGCGCTGTTCCAACCATTGACCTCTTTGATCGTTGGTCTCAGCTATTCGATCGGTATCGGATACGGGTCGTATCTCGTGTTCCAAGGCGAAATCACGCTGGGACAGCTGATTTCCTTCAATATTTACCTCGGTATGCTCATCTGGCCGATGATTTCCTTCGGCGAGTTTATTAACGTTCTGCAGCGGGGGAGCGCCTCGGCAGATCGTCTCGATAAAGCACTGACGCAGCAAGCTGATATTGTCGATGCTGAGAATCTTGTCCACGTCGCTGTGCCTGAACGCATCGAGATGAACGATCTGACGTTCACCTACCCGACTGCGAATCATCCAAGCCTCGTTCACGTCTCCTTTGAGTTGCAGCGGGGACAGACGCTTGGGATCGTCGGTCGGACCGGCAGCGGCAAAAGCACGCTCCTCAAGCAACTGCTGCGCCAATATCCAATTGATCCAGGCAAGCTAAGCATCTCGGGTGTACCCATCGAGGAAATCGCCATCGATCAAATCAAACGTTGGGTTGCCTACGTGCCTCAGGAGCATCTGCTGCTATCGAAATCCATACGTGACAATGTCGCGTTAGGCAAGCATACGGCTTCACCGGAGGAGATTGCGCACGCTGTAGAGATGGCTTCTTTTACCCAAGATATTGCCCAAATGCCTGATGGTTTATCAACAATTGTTGGTGAGAACGGCGTGATGCTGTCCGGCGGACAGAAGCAGCGTCTAGCGATTGCGCGAGCGCTGTTGATTGATTCGGAGATTTTGCTGCTGGATGACTCGCTCTCCGCGGTTGATGCTCGTACGGAAAGTCGCATTCTTCAGCATATCCGCAAGGAACGAGCGGGGCGTACGACACTCATTTCCACACACCGACTGTCTGCTGTGAGCCACGCGAACTGGATTCTTGTCCTAGATGAAGGCCGAGTCATTGAAGAGGGCACCCATGAGGAGCTTATGCAGTTCGGTGGCTGGTACCGTGAACAGTGGGATCGTCAACAGATGGAAGCCAGTCTCGAAGAGTGAGAAAGGAGGACAACTATTTTGTCTAAACCGACTACGGCCAGACGACTCATGTCTTACGCATTCGTCTACAGGTTCAGAATTCTCGGAGCGCTGCTCATTCTTTGTTGTTCAGTAGCTGCCGAGCTGGGCGGGCCTTATATAACGAAAACGATTATTGATACCTATCTCTCCACAGGTGCGCAAGAAATGGCGCCGGTGCTCAAACTGCTAGGCCTGTATATGGGTTTACTGTTAACAGCAGGTCTATGTAATTATTCACAAGCCTATATTCTTCAATCTACCGCCTTACAAATTATTAAAAACATGCGGATGGATTTGATGGGCCACATTCAGCGTATTTCTCTGCGTTATTTCGATAACACGCCGATAGGCCAAGTCGTATCTCGTATCGCCAATGACACGGAAGCTGTCCGCGATCTCTTCATGAGCTTTATGGCCACGTTCGTTGTCAGTATGCTCCAATTGGTCGGGATTTACGTTGCACTTTTCCTATTGGATTGGCATCTAGCCTTGTTCTGCTTGGTGCTGCCGCCGATTTTTGTAGTGATTATGTATGTTCATCTCAAATATTCGAAAATCTTCATCACGATTATGCGCGCTAGGCTCAGCGATATGAATGCGATGATCAATGAATCGATCGTCGTGATGCCGATTATTCAAGCTTTTCGCCGTGAGAAAGTCACGCTGGAAGAGTTCGAAGTGCTGAACATGGATCGCTATGTGAACCAGCGGAAGCAATTTCAAATTTACGGCCTATCCACACGTAATGTGGTCGGGACGATCGGCAGTTTGGTGACGGCGATGGTCATTTGGTATTTTGGCGGAAAATCGCTGGAGACCGCCATTTCGTTCGGTGTGTTTTACGCGTTTATTGATTATCTAGGTCGGGTTTTTCAGCCGATTATTGGGATTTTCGATCAGTTGACGAATGCGCAGCGGGCTTTTGTATCAGCGGAAAAGGTGTTCACGATTCTTGACATGGAAGGTCAAGACGTTGAGAAGGTTGGCCACGTGGAGCGCCCTGAGGGCATCGTGAAGTTCGATAATGTCACCTTTGCTTATAAAGAAGGGGAAAACGTCTTGAAGGGAATCTCTTTCGAGGCGCGAAAAGGGGAGACGATCGCCCTAGTCGGGCACACCGGCTCAGGCAAAAGCTCGATCCTGAACCTGCTGCTTGGCTTCTACGAGCCTGGTGAGGGCTCAATCACGATTGATGGCCGCGACATCAAGGGCATGTCCAAGCAAGCCCTGCGTAAGCATATGGGGATCGTGCTGCAGGATCCGTTCCTGTTCGCGGGGGACATCAAGTTCAACGTCAGCTTGTACAACGAGGATATCTCACTCGACAGAGTGAAGGCTGCGTTGCGGGATGTTGGCGCAGCTGGCTTTATCGAGCAACTGCCGAACGGCTACGACGAGCAAGTCGTCGAGCGGGGCAGCACGCTGTCCTCTGGCCAGCGGCAGTTGATCTCGTTCGCGCGTGCGCTGGCATTCGATCCGTCGATCCTGATCCTCGATGAGGCGACAGCCTCCATCGACAGTGAGACGGAAGGGCTCATCCAGCGTGCGCTGAAGGTTGTGAGTGAAGGGCGGACGACCCTCGTCATCGCGCATCGGTTGTCCACGATCCGCGATGCGGATCAAATTCTTGTGCTGCACCGCGGCGAGATCGCCGAGCGGGGCAATCACGATACGCTCATGGCGCTAGGCGGGCGCTACGCGAAAATGTACCAACTGCAGAAGGGTTCTTCGGCAGTTGTAGGGTAGAAAGAGGCGCTTCCTCGGTTGATGGGGAAGCGCCTTTTGTGTGTAGGTGTGCCGCGGTGCACAGCGCGGTTGGTAGCGTCGTCGACGGTGGCTGCGACTAGCCTTAGCCTGCCTTGGGGCGACGAGCTCCCGCGCCATGGGCCCGTAGATGCCCTAGGAGCGACAGTCCCCCGCGTCTCGTGTAACCAACCCCTGCATGAGGAGCGGTCGGCACCCGCACCCGCACCCGCACCCGCACCCGCACCCGCATTAACTGGAAAACCTCCAGTTAAAATCGCCGATTTTAGGCTTGGCGGCCAAATACAGCCGAATTAACTACAGGAAATACAGTTAAGTTCTCTGAAGTGAGAAAAGTGACGAAATTAGATGTACTTTTTACAGTTAACGTGTGGGAGAGGGGGAGCTGTGGTGGAGGTGGAAGGTGAAGTAGAAGATGAAGTTGAGGGGGAGTTGGAGTGGAGGTGGAAGGTTAAGTAAAGGAAGAGGAAAAGGAAAAGGAAAAGGTAGAAATAGAGATAGGTAAAAAGTAAAGATGATGCTGGTGCTGAAGGCGTGAAACAGTCTTAATGCTAATTTGTTTAAAGCACGTGTCCCTCAACAGAGCTATAACCCACCAATCCAAGGTGACCATTTAGAATTCAACATTACCCATCAACATAACAGAAAATCTGATAACAAGCGAACCCACCAAAATAACAACAGTCAGTAACAAGCCAACTCACCAAACACCACGACTAGCCAGCACCATATATCCACGACCGCATCACAACCCACCCCAACAAGCCTGCTCTTATTACTTTCAGAAGCTACTTCTCTAAACTTACGGCGCAACTTGCTCCAAAACCGCTGTTCAAGCTCACTCCTAACTGCCGATTGCGCGGAAAGGGAAGAAGAATTTTACATATTTTGATTGACATGCAACTAAATTGTTGCATATAATGGGCGCATGGACAAACTTTTTAAAGCACTTGCAGACGGAACACGCAGAGAATTACTCGACATCTTGTTCGTGAATAACGGACTATCCTTATCAGAACTCTGTCAGCAAATGACAATGAGCCGCCAAGCTGTTACGAAGCACCTTTTGCTGCTGGAGGAGGCAAATCTGGTTACGGTCATGTGGCATGGCCGCGAGAAACTTCACTATCTGAACCCAGTACCGATCGGGGAGATCTATCATCGCTGGATCGGTAAGTTTGATCAACGTCGCATTGAGGCGTTAACCAATTTGAAGCTAGCCCTAGAGGAGGATTCGAATCATGAATAAGAAGTCTTTCGTTTATGTGACATACATCGCAACGACACCTGAGAAGCTATGGGCAGCCTTAACGAGCAGTGAGTTTACGAAGCAGTATTTTTTTGGTCGTGAAATCATTTCAGATTGGCAAGTCGGTTCAAGCTTTCACTTAATGAATAAAGACAAGACTGAACACTACGGTGAAGTACTTGTCTATGAGCCGTATCGCTTGCTCGCGATTACTTGGAGCATTAAGGACGCGGAAGGTGATCGGATGTCCAATGTGACGTATGAATTAACACCATTGAACGGTACGATCAAGCTAACGCTTCGCCATGAGGAGCTGTTGGAACAGGATATTCGTAAGGATGAAGGCAAAATCGAAGGATTTAACAACGGCTGGCCTGTCATTCTCAGCAATTTGAAGAGTCTGCTCGAAACAGGCAAAATATTGCCAGCGTTCTAAAGGAGGGCAAGATGATGAGCATAAATCAACTGAAATACTCGGTTAACAACGCGGGTGCATTTTCTGATTTTGCAAGTGTGACTGAAGGCATGTTGAAGGGTAAAATCTTTCTAAAAGACTCCTTACAACTAACGAGTATGGAAGTTTCACTTAATCATTTACCCCCGCAAGGGGAGATCCCCTTTTATCATAAGCACCAGCAGAATGAAGAGCTCTACATCTTCCTTCAAGGGCAAGGCCAGATCCAAGTGGACGGAAACGAAATAGATGTGCACGAAGGCACGTCCATTCGCATTGCACCTGACGGTGTGAGAGCGTTAAGGAATACGTCGGCGACACAAGGCCTGCATTTTATTGTCATTCAAGCCAAGGAGAATAGTCTCACCCAATGGGTGGAGACAGATGGAATTATTCAGGATCAACCCGTCGAATGGCATAACAAGCTCTAGTTGTTTAAAACAAAAAAACAGCGGCAAGCTAAGACTGTACAACGAAGTCCGAGCTTGCCGCTGTTTCGTTATTTTCTTACTTCACCTTACGATCCCGCAGATAGCTCCACAGCATCAAAACAAACCCCGCCCCGGTCAATCCCGCGCCGATCCAAGGCAACGACGACAGGCCGATGTGCGTAATCGCCCAGCCACCTAGAAAAGCACCGCCAGCGTTGCCGAGATTCAACGCAGAATGCGTTGAGGTGGCCGCCAGCTCTGGCGCTTCTTTGGCCAGATTCATGATGCGAATCTGGAGCCCAGGCAAAATCCCGAACGCCGCAATGCCCCATATGAATATGGTGATAATCGCGGCAACCGGGAATTGATCCGTATACGCGAATACAGCTAGAATAAGCGCTAACGCAGCGAAATTGCCGATCAGGGAAGGCATGAGCTTCCAGTCAGCCATTTTGCCACCTAGGATGTTGCCTAAAGTAACGCCAAAGCCGAACAAGACGAGAATCCACGTCACGCTGCTCTCTTTGAATCCTGTGATGTTGATAAGAATGGGCGCGATGTAGGTGAACACTGCAAACAAACTGCTGCAACCTAAAGCGCCAATCAGGAATACGAGTAACAATCTTGGCTGCAAAAGAGCACGAACCTGTTTGGCAAGACTGCTATTGGTTTTCTGTGTAATCTGTGGAATGAAGATGAGAATACCGATGAAAGAGACGATTCCCATAATGACAACGGAGCCGAAGGATGCCCGCCAGCCGAGATGCTGACCGATGTAGGTGCCAAGCGGTACGCCAAGAATATTCGCGATAGTTAGACCCGCCATCATCACGGAAATGGCACTGGCCCTCTTTTCAGGCCGAACCAAATTCGCCGCGATCACAGAGCCCACACCGAAGAATGTACCGTGAGCCAAAGCAGTGATCAGTCGCGCTGCCATCACGACCCCATAGGACGGAGCAAGGGCAGCTAGGCCATTGCCTAAGATGAAGATGAGCATCAGCACGAGAAGAAGGCGTTTTTGCGGCAGCTTATGAGTCAACATAGCGAGAATCGGAGCACCGAATGCCACGCCAAGTGCATAGCCCGTAATCAATTGACCCGCTTGCGAAATGCTAACGTTCAAGTCATCCGCCACATTGGGCAGAATCCCCATAATAACGAACTCGGTCATACCGATCGCGAAGGCGCCAACCGTTAGGGAGAAAAGGGAGATAGGGAACCGTTCTTTCTCGGTCGCTGTCCCTTGTAAAGCATGTGAAGTGTTCATGGTTGCATAGATCCCACCTTTCTATCTTAAAGGTTTAATCATACCACGAGGACAAGCGACAAGGTATGACATTCTTTGCATTTTTTTGTGATAAGTAATAATTTCAAATTTGCCTGTTGACATTTATCTTTAAATAAAGTATCTTTAAATTAAGATAAACGAAACAAACATAAGAAATGAGGTGAAGCAACATGAGCGAAACAAGAAATCAATCTTTAGATCTTTACATCGCCMTTTCTAGAGCGAGTGAGTGGGTGAACGCCCACGGGGATCGAGATATTCGCAAGCATGGACTGAACCGCACAGAGTTTGGTGTACTAGAACTGCTTTACCACAAGGGATCGCAGGCGATTCAACAAATTGGCAGTAAAGTATTGATGAGTAGTGGGAATATTACCTATGTCGTTGATAAGCTGGTCAAAAAGGAATTCGTTATACGCAATACATCGACGGAAGATCGCAGATTGATTTTTGCTGAAATTACGGAAAAAGGGAAACAATTTATTGAGGACGTTTTTCCGAAGCATGCCGAAGTGATTGAGAGCGCAGTGGCAGGATTGACGGACGAAGAGAAGAAGCTCGCAAGTCAGCTGCTGAAGAAGCTAGGCAGATATGCGCAAGAAGGATTCAAGTAGTGATCGAGTTCAATTGCGCTCAGCACAAACGGAATCCCTAACATAAATGACACTATCTTATGTAAACTATCTTAAAATAAAGATTCTTAAATATGAAGGAGTTGGCTATTATGACAACAACACAACAACAAACCGCAGGTATCCACCATATCACCGCTTTCGTTCAACATGCACAGGCAACCGTAGATTTTTATGCAGGTATTCTAGGGCTTCGTATGATCAAAAAAACGATCAATTTCGATGCACCGGAAGTATACCATCTCTATTTCGGTAATGAAGCAGGAAGCCCGGGCACGATCATTACTTTCTTCCCATATGCGGGATCCCGCAAAGGTCGGGTCGGCGGTGGTCAAGTCGGCATCACGACTTACGCCGTGCCAACAGGCAGCCTTTCTTTCTGGGAAGCGCGCCTTACACAATTCGGTGTTGCCTATGAGAAAAATGCGCGATTCGGCGAAACCTATGTACAATTCAAAGACCCAGACGGTCTGAGACTAGAGATTGTTGAGCGCGAACAAGGTGCGCCAAGTCAGTGGGCATTTGGTGGTGTTCCCGTGGACAAAGCGATCAAAGGCTTCGGCGGCGCTGTCCTCTACAGCACGGCACCTGACAAAACGTCGGAACTCCTTGTGAATGTCATGGGTTTGAAAAAAGTAGGGCAAGAAGGCGCCTATGCACGCTTCGCTTCCTTCGGCGACTTGGGTAATATCGTCGATATCAACGTAACGCCGATGGACTACGGTGCTGGCGGCGCGGGAACTGTTCATCATATCGCATGGCGTGCGAAAGATGATGCCGAGCATGCGCTATGGAGAAGTCACGTAGCGAGCAATGGCTACCACCCTACTCCAATCGTGGATCGTCAATACTTCAACGCGATTTACTTCCGCGAAGAAGGCGGCATCCTGTTCGAAATTGCTACTGATCCGCCAGGGTTTGCAAGAGATGAAGCGCCAGAGGCGCTTGGCGAAAAATTAATGCTGCCAGAATGGTTTGAAGCAAGCCGCGATCAAATCGTGCGAAATCTGCCGCCAATCGAAGTGCGGGTATTGGAAGGTGATGAGCAATGAAACATATCTATCAGCAAGGATCTGATCTGACAGCGCCCGTGCTCGTTCTGTTTCACGGAACGGGTGGGACCGAGCAAGACCTGCTGCCATTGGCGCAGGCAATTTCACCAACCTCCTCCGTACTTAGTGTACGGGGGAACGTCCTAGAAAACGGCATGCCGCGGTTCTTCCGTCGGCTGGCTGAGGGCATCTTCGACGAGGAAGATCTGATCTTCCGTACGAAGGAAGTGTACGATTTCCTCGACGCAGCAGCAGTCGAGCACGGCTTCGATCGCAGCAACGTCGTTGCGATCGGCTATTCCAACGGCGCGAACATCGCGGGCAGCTTGCTGTTCCATTACCCGAATGCGCTTCGCGCAGCCATTCTGCATCATCCGATGGTGCCGCGTCGCGGCATCCCGCTGCCTGATCTCTCAGACACCCCTGTATTCATCGGGGCTGGCAAGAACGACCCGATCTGCTCACCCGAGGAGTCGGAGGAGCTAGAGCGCCTGCTGAGCGATGCTGGATCGGATGTTCATGTGCATTGGGAGAATTCAGGCCACCAATTGACGCGCTCTGAGGTTTTTGCCGCAGCAGAGTGGCTCAAAGGGATCTCACTCTAATAGAGGAAGAGAGGAGATTGTCACCATGACCATGCTAGGCATTGATCCATCCGCACAAAGCGAGCGTGAGAATTATAAGCTGCTCATCGGCAGTATTATCCCGAGGCCGATCGCTTTCGTCTCGACGTTATCGACTGAAGGCGTGCTGAACGCCGCGCCTTTCAGCTATTTCACCATCGTGACGGCGGACCCGCCGATGGTTGCCGTTTCCGTGCAGCGGAAGCAGGGTGTCCGGAAGGATACCTCCCGCAATGCAGTCGATACAGGAGCCTTCGTTGTACATATCTCAGACGAATCCTATATCGACCAGATCAACCAGAGCGCCGCTGCGCTGCCGCCTGAAGAGAGCGAAGTGACGCTGACGGGGTTAACGCCCGTCCCGAGCAGCCACATCGTTGTTCCGGGCATCGCCGAAGCCAGCATCCGCATGGAATGCGTCCTCGAGCAGGTGATTCCGCTAGGCGGAACACTGGACGCACCCGCGGCAGATTTGTTAATCGGACGCGTCGTATATTTTCACATTGATGAGAACTTAGTTGACAAAGGACGTATTGACCCGATAAAGCTAAAGCCTGTAAGTCGGTTAGCGGGCAATGCTTATGCGAAGCTTGGCGAGCTTTTTGAGATAGATAGGCCGGTGTAAAAGAGACGGACCGCTTCGTTCTAACGCAGAACGAGAGGCGATTCGTCTCTTTTTATGACGACTTACTTATATTGCATTTTACAAAAAGGGTTTACCCACGTATGATGAGTTAGCTATGTAATATTTCTTATCCTATAACGGGAACTTATTTCGATTCGTAACGTACTACTTCAAGGCACATAAACTTACGAGATCCGACACGACGCGGAGAGAGGGAGTTCTAACAGGATGAAGCATGAGGATAAGGGTGGGTGGCGGAAAGATATCGCGCCTTTCGAAAGACCACATATGAAGCATAGTGTGTGGCAAATCATCAATACAGTGGGACCCTTTTTCGTGCTTTGGTATTTTGCTTTTCTAAGTCTTTCCGTTTCAATTTGGCTAACTTTCGTGATTGATCTAATTGCTGCAGGTTTTTTGATCCGCATATTTATCATTTTTCATGATTGCTGTCACAAATCCTTTTTCAAAAACAAACTCGCCAATGAAATTGTTGGCACACTAACAGGAATATTAACCTTCGTACCGTACCATCAGTGGCGCCATACACACTCTGTTCACCATGCATCTAGTGGAAACTTGGATAAAAGAGGCGTTGGTGACATCTGGACGCTAACCGTGGATGAATATATGGAAGCAACATGGCTTAAACGAATGACATATCGCCTATATCGCAGTCCGTTTGTGATGTTTATCATTGGACCGATCTTCATCTTCTTGATTGATTACCGGTTTAACCGCCGGAAGGCAGGCATGAAAGAAAGAATCAATACGTATATCACGAATATAGGTATTGTTGGCAGTATTGCTTTGCTTTGTTGGGGTATCGGCTGGGAGTCGTTCCTGCTGATTCAAGGACCGATGTTCTTCTTCTCAGGTATGGCGGGCATTTGGCTGTTCTATGTTCAGCATAACTATGAAGAAACGTACTACGAGAATGATGCAGAGTGGGATTATGTGAAAGCCGCGATGCACGGCAGCTCATTCTACAATTTGCCGCGAGTACTTCATTGGATTACAGGCAATATCGGCTATCACCACATTCATCATTTAAGCCCGCGCGTGCCTAACTATCATTTGCAAAAGGTACACAATAAGAACGAAGCACTTCGCAATGTGCAAACGATCACACTGAAGACGAGTCTGGAATCATTGAAATTCCGTATTTGGAATGAGGAATCCAAGAAGTTCATTCAGTTCAAGGATTTGAAGCAGTTCCGCGTGAAAGTGAAACCACGCATTATAAAAGCTGTAGATGTGGAATAATTAACTTGTGTCTGACCTGTGATTATCTGCAGGTTAGGCGCTTTTTTTATCGAAATAGCGTTGAAATGCCTAAGTGGGCACTGTATAATCCAACTATGACGTCAAAAAGTGAACAGGTGTTTATTAATGCAAATTTTAAAAGATGAAGTCAAACAAAGTATCCGCCAATCGGCATTGGCCGAGTTCAAGAAGCATGGATATTTGAAAGCCTCCATTCGGCAAATTGCAGATTCCGCAGGCATAACACCAGGTAACATCTATCGTTACTTCAAGAGCAAGGATGATCTGTTCGATGAACTGATACAGCCCATTCAGGAGCAATTAGCTGAGGTTTTGCGCGTTTGCAAGCAAGAAGTGGATGACACCCTTTGCACGGCATTGTCTGATCATTTAGTAATTTTACGCCGAATTGATGCCTCCCTGATGCTGCTTTTCAAGGAGTCCAGCACCGAGCTTACGATTCTGCTGAATCTAAGTGAAGGTTCTCGATTTGCTTCGGCGAAACAAGACATGATTACATTGGTGCATCAGATTATTTCCGAAGTATTTACAGCAGAATTGGCGCCTTCAGGCACGCTGTCCCAGAAAGATCAGTTATCTGCTCAAATGATTTCGACCACGATGATCGAGAGTATTTGTCTGATTTTGCGCGACCATGAGGATGGCGATACGATTAAAATGCTCGTTGATGAACTGTTGTACCTGTATTGCACAGGTATTTCAGAAAAAATAAAGCTAGCACAGGCGTAAATTTTTTTAGCTCAATAATGAACGCTTGTTTACTAGTGAGTGGAGGAGAAGAGAGAGATGAAATCCATTATTAAATGGCGTTGGGCGATTCTAGCCGCGTGGTTGGTGGCGACCGTGTTGTTGACGGTTTTCCAACCCAATGTGAATGCGATTCTTGGACTTAGAGGGCAGGATCCGTTGCGTAGTGACGCGCCATCCAAGGTTGCCTCAGCGATTCTGAACAAAATCAATGGGGTCGAGGGCACGAGTGATATTGTGGTTTTCCATAACCCGAATAAGCTGTCAGATGCCGATATGAAAGCGATCGAGGCCGGTATTACGAATATGAAAAGCCATCAAGACCAGCTCGGCTTCAATCAGTTGATTGATCCATTTACCATGCCGGAGGCGAAGTCATCACTGATTTCTGAGGATGGCACGACCCTGATGGCGAGCTTTTCTTTGGATAAAAGAGGGCGTCACGTCGAGGACATTAAGCTGGAGTTTGAAGATGTTCTGAAGGACATGAAGGTGGAGTATTACCTTTCTGGGGAGGATTTCATTCAGGATGATTATATTAAAGCTTCCGAGTCCGGTGTTGAAAAAAGTGCCGCGCTAACGGTCATTTTCATCCTAGCTGTCCTTGTGATTATGTTCCGTTCCGTCATTATTCCGGTAGTATCCTTGCTGGCGGTCGGTATTTCGTACCTGGTGTCCATGGGGATTGCCGCACAGCTCATCGATAAATTCAATTTCCCGGTGACGAGTGTTACGCAAATGCTGTTAATCTTGATTCTCTTCGGGATTGGGACCGATTATAACATTCTCTTATTTAATCGATTCAAAGAGGAATTATCCCATGGCTTATCCGTGGATGAAGCGATCATTGTGACCTACCGCACGGCGGGTAAAACGATTTTCTATAGCATTTTGACCGTGTTTATTGCGTTTGCTGCCTTAACGTTATCGGATTTCGGTATTTATCAATCAGGTAACGTAGTTGCGATTGGTACGGCGATTCTCTTGCTCCAAATCGTAACGGTGACGCCGTTTTTCATGAAAATGCTGGGCAATAAGCTCTTCTGGCCTTCCAAAGGCATGGGGGGTCATAAGGAGAGTAAATTCTGGGCAGGCTTGACGAAAATTGCGGTGAAAAGACCGATTATAACGACAGTAATCATTCTAATTATTACAATTCCGCTTGCGCTTGCGAATCATCAGAAACTGTCGTTTGATCAGTTGAAGGAACTTGGAAATGATCACCAATCCACCAAAGGCTTCAGCCTCGTTGCGGACCATTTCAGCCGAGGTCAGGCACTCCCAACGATGGTCGTTATTGAGAATGACAAACCACTTAACACGAATGATGGTTTAGCGGCAATTGATAAAGTGACGGAGAAGCTGAAAACCATTCCAGGTGTCGATATGGTTTCCAGCGTGACACAGCCGCAATCGAAGCCGATTGATGACTTCTATATTTCTACGCAAACGAAGACGGTTGCCGATGGCATTACAGCTTCGCAAAAAGGGGTAAATCAAATTCGGGATGGCCTTACTTTGATGCAAAGCAAGCTGGAAGTGCCTGATACATCAAGCGTTGGCCAACTTGTAGATGGCACAAGTCAAGTGCAGGATGGCTATAGCAAACTGACTACTGCTCTGGATCAAGTAGCTAGCGGTATCGCGCAAGGTGCTGGCGGTGCAGATGAGCTAAGTACGGGAATTGCTGCATTGAAAGATGGCATGGACCAAGTGAGTGTCAATAGCGTTAAGATCACTGACGGGCTGACACAGCTAGGGCAAGGATATAACGCTATGACGGAAGGTTACGGCCAAATTGAGGGGCAGCTTACGGGGATTCAGCAAGGACTTGTCGGGATGAATGGTCTGATTGGCGGGCTTGGCAGCAAGTACAACCAATTGAACACTGATGAAGATTACATCAAGCTGAAGCAAACGGGCGAAGGTCTTGCCTCCGGTCTAACGCAGCTGAGCGGCGGACTAAGCGAGCTTGGCAAGAACGCAGCCAAGCTGAACAGTGCTTTCGCCGAAGCGAAGCAAGGCTTGGCGCAAGTGAACGGCGCGCAGGCGCAGCTAGCGGCGGGACTTACGCAGCTGGAGAGCGGAGCGGATGAGCTCGCCAAAGGGCTGAAGCAAGGCAGCGCGGGCAGCCGCGAGATCGCTGCGAACATGGCGAAGCTGAACGCTGCGCTAGGCAGCGTCAAAGACGGTCAGCAGAAGCTGAGCGAAGGCCTGTCAGGTCTTGGCAGCGGCATGGGCCAGCTGAAGGACGGCCTTGGGCAGAGCGGCAACGGACTCGGTGACGTGTCCGAGGGACTTGGCATGACGAGCCAGTTCCTGACGCAGCTGAACGGCTCCAAAACGTTCTTCATCCCGAAAGAAGCGCTGTCGAGCGCAGATTTCGGGAAGTCCTTGGACAGCTTCATGTCCAAGGATCGGAAGATGACGAAGATGATCGTCATCTTGAAGGATGACCCGTATTCATCGGCGGCGATGGATACGATTGAAGGCATTAATGCGGAGCTCGCTGCGAGCGTGAAAGGCACCGTGCTGGAGAATGCGAAGGTCGGCGCGGCAGGACCGAGCTCGACGACATATGACACGAACAAGGCGCAGCTGAAGTCGTTCAATAGCACTGCGATTATCGTCATTATCGGTGTGTTCATCGTCTTGCTGTTCGTCATTCGGGCCTTCTGGCCAGCCGTTTATATCATATTGAGCTTAGTGATATCTTACTATGTAGCGATGACGGCGACGAATGTCGTAACGGACAAAATCATCGGCGCTGATGGGGTTTCCTCCTTCGTACCGTTCTTCTCTTTCATCATTATTATTGCTGTCGGTGTCGACTACAGCATCTTCCTGATGATGCGTTACAAAGAGCTTGGCGATCTATCGCCCTCGAAAGCGATCGTGCAAGCCGCTAAGCACATCGGCGGCGTGGTGATCTCGGCGATGGTCATCCTTGGCGGAACCTTCGCCACGCTCGTACCATCCGGCCTCGTTCTGTTGATCGAGCTAGCGGTGGCCGTGATCGTCGGCCTCATCGTGCTCTGCTTCGTCTTGCTGCCGATGCTATTGCCTGCGCTGCTGGCTATGCCAGAAGCACTACGGGCAAAGCGCGGCGTCAGCGCGCACAAGGTGTCGACGGAGAGTCGCACGGCGTAGGTACAGAGATTTGTATAGGGCTTCCTTCCAGGGTGATTGCACCTGGAGGGGAGCCTCTTTGCTGTGTAGATAAGAATGGATATAAATACAAGTAAATGCAGAACCTAATGTCAAAATAAGATTAGGTGATACTTATGCTATCGTTACTTGTTTCTCTTTTTCTGTTTATCATTGGTTATCCCCGAAAAAGTACTCGCCAAAACGATAGCAGAATCGTTGTTGCCTATGTTTCCCTGGCCATGATCGGCCTGGCTCTGGCTGTTTTTCATGCAACGGAAACAACCTATGTCCTAACGAACATGTTACAAAACACGCTGAACAGTATTGTTGAAAAGGGGGGCGGATAGTGTGTCTCTATTGGGAAAGCTTCTTAAGAAATCAGCATCGAGCGCATCGCCCGATCTGTTGACAGCAGCCGTCGAATTACAAGAGCAATCGTCAGAACAATTGAGTGGCAGTTTAGAGAGCAACTTGAGCTTGATTAAAGACGCTACGCAGAATCCTTCCGATCTCATTGTTCGTGAACTTCTATTGCAGAACGAGGATGGCTTGAAAATTCGAGCCGCTGTTCTATATATTGATGGACTTGCAGAAAAAGATATTGTACACCAATGTGTCATTCTCCCTCTGATGCAAATGGACCATAACGTGCAGGTTACATTAACACATATCGAAAAATTTGTCATAACAGCTAGCGGTATAAAGCGAGTAAGCACGCTAAACGAAAGTATCAAAGGACTGTTATACTCAAGCACGCTTGTTTTGCTTGACGGGGTTGCTGAAACCTTACTCATCACCTCCGAGGGCTGGGAGCATCGGTTCGTTTCCAATCCGACTAGCGAGCCGATTATTCGAGGCCCTCAGGATGCCTTTAATGAGGTGCTTCGAACCAATACAGCCTTAATAAGAAGAAAGATTAAAGATCCGCAATTAGTGCTCTTTCCTATTCAAATTGGTACGCGAACATTGACCGATGGTGCTATCGCTTATTTACAGGACGTAGCGAATCCAAGCATCGTGAATGAGGTCAAACGAAGGCTCGCCAAAATTGAAACCGAGGGTATTCTGGATAGCGGCCAGCTTGAGGATTATCTAAAAGATTCTCCGTACTCGCCATTTCCGCAGCTCAACTCGACGGAAAGAGTGGATAAGGCATCTGCAGCKATCTTGGAGGGTAAAGTTGTCGTGCTCGTTGATGGCACGCCATTTGCACTAACGATGCCGATCACTTTTACTGAATTTCTACTGGCTACCGAGGATTATTACACGAATTATTGGGCAGCAACGATGCTGCGCTGGGTGCGATTCTTGGCGATGCTTATGGCGCTTACGCTGCCCTCCATCTATATTGCAATTACGACGTTTCATCAGGAAATGCTCCCGACGGAGCTCATGCTTGCTATTGCAAGCAATCGCAGCGGGATTCCATTTCCAGCTTTTTCAGAAGCGTTGATTATGGAAATCAGCTTAGAGCTGCTGCGGGAAGCAAGTCTTCGCCTCCCTGGCACAATGGGCCAAACGGTCGGTATCGTTGGCGCACTTGTCATTGGACAAGCGGCTGTTCAGGCGAATATCGTCGGCCCTGTACTGACGATAATCGTTTCTTTTACGGCCATTGGTGCTTTCGCCATACCGAATTACAATGCCTCTTTAACCATTCGGCTGCTGCGCTTTCCTATTATGATGCTAGCTGCCGTTTTGGGCATTTTTGGTATCGTGTTTGGAACCAGCATGATTCTCATCCACATGATTCATCTACGCTCCTTCGGCGTCAACTATCTGGCTGCTCTGACCCCCCAATCCTTAAAAGATGTGGATGATTCCATCGTGCTCAAAAAGCCAGCGTTTTCTTTAAAATACCGCCCATCTTTTCTTGGCTTTAAGAGGCGAAAACCGTAAGCGAGTGGAGGCATATCGTTGAAATCTGCACATCTAACGACCAAGCAAATGATGATTCTAGTATGCTTTATATCTTTTGGTACGATTTTTTTTACACTTCCGCGCACGTTAGCGCAAGCTTCGGGGCATAGTGGATGGCTGTCGATCCTCCTAGGCAGTCTTATGGTCATTCCAACTTTCTGGTTAATTACACAAATTGGTTCAGCTATGCAAGAGATGAGCATTATTGCGTATTGCTTAAGCCTGTTTGGACCTGTCTTCGGGCGTGTTTACGCACTTCTCTTCCTGCTGCCGTTATTGTTTTTTGCTGCAATTATTATACGGATCCTTGCGGAAATTATCGTTTCACTGGTTCTCCCGGAAACTCCCTTGGAGCTGGTTATCATTATGCTGCTCGTTCTGCGTTATTATTTGGCGCAAGGCGGGATGCTGTCAATTGCTCGCTGGGGCGAGATCATTGCTCCCGTGATCGTTTTAATGTTCGTCACGATGTTTGCCCTTTCGATGGAAAATGTGGATCTTGAACGCATAGAGCCTTTTTTTAGTGCTTCATTGATGGAAGTATGGAAAGGTTCATTGGGCATTTGCAGTACATTCTCTGAAATGATCGTGCTCCTATATATCTATCCACAAATCAAGAAGAAAGCCCAAGTATTGCCTGCGTTACTGTGGTCTATGTTCATCGTCTTGTGCTTGTTTGAGGTAACTTTCCTGATTACGATGGGAACCTATGGCAGTGCATTTACTCAAAGACTTATGTTTCCTGTCATTGAATTAGTAAAAGATATTGCCATATTTGAATTTATTGAGCATTTGGAGAGTCCCTTCTTGGCCGTGTGGATATTTATAAATATTACCAAAAATTCATTGTTGTTTTACGCTTGCTGCGTTGGTTCTCGGGACTGGTTCGGTACGATTGACATTGGTAATCTAATGATTCCAATTTCTATAATTATCTTTTACTTATCTATGATCCCTGACAACATTAACGCTAGCATCGTTAGTTTCGAAATAGCCAAAGGGGTTACGTTCTGGCTGTATGCGTTCGTTCTTCTCACGATTCTATGGTTAGCAGGTAAGATGAAAGCAAGGAGAACCGCGAATGAGAAACCTGCGTAGAAGCGTCAATTTGCTGTTGCTGAGCGGGATTCTCATCTTAACCACAGGGTGTTGGAACAGACAGGAAGCCGATAAAATCGAATATGTCCTTGCCGCGGGCGTCGATCTTAACGATAAGGGACAAATCGTTCTTACGGTTCTAACGCCTGTATTGGAAGCTATGAAACCAACGAGCGGCTTAAAGGGAGAGCAAAAGAAAACATTGAGTGTAGTCGGAGATACAACATTCGAAGCAGCGCGGAGTTATCTGCAAATCGTGGGAAGAAAGCTGTATTGGTCCCATCTGCAGGTGTTAGTAATTGGAGAAAAAGCGGCAAGAACAGATGTTCGACATTACTTGGACTTTTTCTCATCGGATCCCGAGCTGCGGGGCACGGCATACATAGCCCTGGTAAAAGGACGCGCGCTCGATATGCTAGAGTCAACGCCAGACATTACAGCCATATCCTCTAATTACTTGAAAGATAGTATTAAAAATACGGACTTAGATGGCAAATCCGTCAAGGTGCATTTTACTGAATTTGCTCGCAAGCTGGCAGAACCAACAGGCGGACAACCTTACACCTCTATGCTTCAGTTAGTTGAACAAGCGGATTATGTCAAAAATACGGTCGGTGTGAAGCCCTATCAAGGAGGGGGGGCCAAACAATCGAGTTTATTTTATACGTCGGGTACAGGCGTGTTTTCCAATGGGATGCTGGTAGGGACTTTGAACGGCACAGAGTCTAGAGGTTTTATGTGGGTCACGGGAAAGCTGAAAACAGCGATTGTCACCGTCCCTTGCCCGAATGAGTCGAATTGTCAAATATCCTTGGAAATTGCAGGTGAAAAGAAAAGTAAGAGCAAGGTTTATTACACGGATGGTAAAGCGGTGATTCAACTCCTTATTAGTGTGGAATTTAATATTGGAGATAAAGCTAGCAGTAAGTTCAAGGTAGATGCCAAAACGATTTCTTATTTGGAAGAACAATTGTCCAATACAATTCGTAACGAAGTGCATATGGCTTTTCGCAAAGTTGCCATTGACTATAAATCAGACATTTTTGCTTTCGGCAACAGATTAGAAGATCGAAATCCTAAACTATGGAAGCAAATTAAAGATCAATGGGAGAAGGAGATATTACCAGAGGCCGAACTGGACGTACAGGTCATCTCCAAGCTTCGCAGAACGTCAAGAACGCTCTATTCGCCTTGGGTGAAAGCTGAGCATTCTTAATTAGACATACAAAGAGGGACGTATGATGCACGGATTAGCATGTTCATCCCTCTTTTTCCATGCCCCAAAACCTAAAAAAAACACAAGTGAGTGAAAAGCCATTCCATAGTTGAAAGCGCTGTATCAGGTTACGATAGACCTATAACATCGACGAAGATAAGTGAGGGGGGCCAGAGGATGGCGGTCAACGCACAAGCGGTAAAGCAGATGAGTGGACGTAAGCAGATGAGCAAAGGCAAGTCCTTGCTGCGCGCGTTTTGGAAGTATAAGGCGTTATATCTGATATCACTGCCGGGCATTATTTATTTTATTGTTTTCAAATATGTACCTTTGCTAGGATCTGTTATTGCTTTTCAGGATTACAACATTTTCGACGGCTTCACAGGCAGTAAGTGGGTAGGTCTTGAACATTTTACCCGCATGTTTGCACACTATGATTTCCTCAATATTTTGAAAAACACGGTACTCATCGGTGTCTATGATTTGCTGCTAGGGTTTCCGGCGCCAATCATTCTCGCCTTACTATTGAATGAACTACGCATCGTGATGTACAAGCGTGTGCTCCAAACCGTCGTGTACATGCCGCATTTCCTGTCTTGGGTTATCGTAAGTGGGATTGCAATCGGTATTCTTTCTCCTTCAACAGGAGCTGTTAACCACTTTATTACTTGGTTAGGCTTTGAACCCATTTATTTTATGGGTGAAGAATCGTGGATTCGTACCGTGTTAATTTCCTCAGGTATTTGGCGTGATTCCGGTTACGGCACGATCATTTATCTAGCAGCTCTAGCTGGGATTAATCCAGATTTGTATGAAGCTTCTGAGGTAGATGGTGCCAATCGATGGAGACAAACGATATCCATTACACTACCTTCATTATTGCCGACAATTATGATTTTGTTCCTATTACACATTGGTAAATTCCTTGACTTTGGCTTCGAGCGTGTTTATGTATTCTTGAATCCGCTTAACAAAGAAAGTGGCGAAATTCTAGATACGTATATTTATGCGCAAGGTTTACAAGGTCAGCAATTTAGTTATACGACAGCTATTGGACTTTTCAAAGCCGTTGTAGGCGTGATCTTTATTGTAACTGGTAATATTTTAAGCAAAAAAACAACGGGTGAAAGCTTGTACTAAGACGGAGGTGAACGCTATATGAATCGCAAGCCGACAGCCGGCTGGCAAGTGTTTAATGGCTTTAATATATTATTTCTATCACTCCTATCGTTAGCGATGCTCCTGCCGTTCTTAAACGTGCTGGCTCAATCGTTCAGTTCTTCGGAATCTATTGTGAATGGGAAGGTATTGTTCTGGCCTGTTCAGTTTACATCAATTAATTATCAATATGTATTTAGTGATGCGGCAATCTGGCGTTCCTTCGGAGTAACTGTGTATATTACTGTAGTGGGAACACTCATTAATCTGATCGCGACCGCCTCACTGGCTTATCCGGTGTCGCGTCCTGAGTATGCCGGCCGTAAAGCAATCGTTATTATGGTTCTAATTACGATGGTTTTCACAGCGCCGCTCATTCCTAACTTTATTTTGATGAAAAATTTACACCTGACGAACTCGCTTTGGGCCTTAATGATTCCTGGTGCGATCAGTGCTTTTAACTTCTTCATTATGCGTTCGTTTTTCATGCAAATTCCGAGTGAGTTAATTGATTCTGGTCGAATCGACGGTTGTTCCGAGCTCAGAATGATTTGGAATATTGTTTTACCGCTATCCAAACCGGTTATGGCTTCCTTGGGGATTTTCTACGCTGTAAGCCATTGGAATACGTTTCAAGCTGCCTTGTACTATGTAAATAAGCCTGCACTTTGGCCGCTTCAAGTTAAGCTTCGTCAATTGATTGTTTCCGAGGATATCAGTATTGATCCGAACGCTTCCCAGTTCAGCGGGCTTGCTCACATGGACCCGGAGGGTATCAAAATGGCGACGATTATTATCGCAACGCTTCCGATCATTATTATTTACCCGTTCTTACAACGCCATTTCGTAAAAGGTATGATGGTGGGATCGGTTAAATCCTAGTTGCTGTCGACAGATATATACAAAAAACCTACTATTTAACTCTTTTTACACAATTCTAAAAAAAAGACAATTCGAACTAAAGACAGTCCATAGTCGCTAATTGTAAACGCTTTTACAATGGGGTTATGAAAGTGTTAGTTACCTAGTCGATATGAAAAGAGGGGTAGAAATGAAAAAATGGATTCCCACGACGATGGCTGTCGTATTAATGGCCAGTGTGATGGCTGCTTGTTCTTCTTCCAAGACTGAGGATAAACCGGCATCAAGTGCTGGTGCGACTACAACTGCTAGTGCAAAGCCGGCAGAGAAAACGAAGTTCTCCATCTCCCTGCGTACACTTGCTTTCGGACATGTTGAGAAATCGCCTGATATTAATCAAGACAAATGGGTGAAAAAGCTCGAAGAACTAACAAACTCCGATATGAATATCGTGCTTGTTCCACACAAAGAATATGAACAAAAAATGATCCAAATGTTTGCAACAAATGACATCCCTGACGTCGTACAGGGCAGTGGTGGTGTGAACGGGAAGGAAATGGCGGGATCTGTAAAAGCCGGCGTATTCCAACCGCTAGATGAGCTGCTGAAGAAGTATGGTCAGAATTTGCTGAAAAAAGTTCCGAAAGACGCTTGGGATAACGTAACGTACAACGGTAAAATCTATGCGATTCCGGAGTACTTGTCCAATCCATCCCGTCGTTCGATCTTTATCCGTAAAGATTTGCTAGACAAAACAGGTTTAGGCGTGCCGAAAACGGTTGATGAGTACATGGCTGTTCTGCGTAAGTTCAAAGAAATGGGTGTTGAGAACCCCTACATGGGCCGTGAAAACTTCAAGTATGCCGATTCCTTCTTCGGTGCTTATGATGTGTATCCGTACCTGTCGATGTTCGAGAAGTCTGGGGATCAAATCCTGCCGAAATTCTTTGATTCAGAGAACATGATGAAAGCCCTGCAAACGTACAAAACGATGTTTGACGAAGGCTTGATCAACAAAGAATTCGCAACTATCAATGCGACTGTGTTCAAAAACACGATTCTTGCAGGTAAAGCAGGTATGTGGTCCATGAACGCCAATGAAATGCTGCAATGGGAGACACAACTGAAAGCAACAGTGCCAACGGGCGATATCGAAATTATCAGTTCTCCAACTGGACCCGACGGTAAAGGTGGTCACTACTTGTATGGACCAGCGCCGCGTGCTTACTTCATCAACAAGAACGTGAAAAATGCCGAGCAAATCATTAAGTTCTTCGACTGGATGATGTCCGATGAGGCTGAGAAATTCTTCACATTCGGTATCCAAGGCGACACGTATACAGAAGCTAATGGTAAAATCGACTACAAAGCACCAACAGATCCAGCTGCAGTCGATGAAGAGCGTTACCGTCAATCTTTCTTGTGGCTTGTCCAAGATACAACTTATAATAAGGGTACACTTAGCTTGACAGAAGATGGCAAGAAATTGATGAACGTGTATGACACGACGTTGAAGAATGAAGGACGCGACGGTATCAACTTCGAGCCTCGTCTAGAATCTTTGATGAAAAACCCTGATATTTCACCACTTTCTGACCAAGCACCTCCAGTTATTCTTTCCCACATGGTGAAAATGGTTTATGGTAAAGAACCAATTTCCGACTGGCCGAAAGTATTGGAAGAGTGGAAGTCCAAAGGTGGAAACGAAGTTATCAAGGAAGCAACAGAGAAATTTAATAGTAAAGATTCCGGTACGACTGTGTCGATGCCGCGTAAATAAGCTCAGTTCCTGAGCATGCCGCCTCCTCACGTGCCCAACGGTACGTGGGGAGCGTGCATTTCATCCCATTTTGAAAGGAGAGTTTCTCATGTACCGCATACTCATTGTCGATGACGAACCGATGATACGCAGAGGATTACAGAAGCTTGTGGAACAATCGGGGCTGCCCATTGAAAGCTTGCGAACGGCTGAGAATGGTGTTGTCGCAATGCAGCGGATTCAAGAGGAACGACCTGATTTTCTTTTTACAGATATACGTATGCCGAAGATGGATGGTCTGGAGCTATGTGCACAAATTGCCGAGATGGATGCTGACATTCAAGTGGTTGTGATCTCCGGTTATGGGGATTTCGAATACGCGCAGAAATGTGTGTCTTACGGGGTCAAGGAATATTTGTTGAAGCCAGTCAACATTAAGGGATTTCAGCAGGTGTTAGAGAAGCTCATTCTGAACAAAAGCAAGGTGAGCTCGGAGTCTTTCGTCGCCGTCACGAAGCTGGAGAGTTGGGCTACGCGTTTGGAGCAAGCGGTATGGATGCTGCAGCAAGAGGAGCTTGACCGAGATCTCGAGGAGATCAAGGCGGAGCTAGGTACTTATAAATTAAAGCTCAATCGCATGAGTGATATTGTGCAGGAGATTTACACACTTGTACATGGGCGGCTTATCGTTCGGGATGTGTATATGATTCAGGAAGAGTCCCAGATTTCTCCTTCGCTCAGCGAGGAAGATGTGTGGCTGTGGTTTACGGCCTCTGTGAGAGGGTTGCTGCAAGAGCTCAAGAATAAGCGCAAAGGCAAGCAGAAGGACCCTGTCGAAGAAGCGAAACAGTATATGGAGAAGCATTTGGCGGAGGAAGTTTCCTTAGAAGAGGTAGCTGAATTCATTGGATTGAATCCCTCCTACTTTAGCCAATTATTTAAGCAAAATACGCAAGAAACCTTCGTTCAGTATCGAACGCGTCGCCGCATGGAGAAGGCGAAGAAACTTTTACAGCAGCCGCATTGGCGCATTACCGATATTTCTGGTGAGGTTGGGTATGCGGATCATCCGCATTTTACCAAAACATTCAAAAAGTATGAAGGCTGTCTACCCTCGGAATACCGTCAGCGTATGGGGATCCGATAATGAAGAGAAAGTCGCTTTCACGTCAAATTTATGCGTATTTTCTCATCGTTATCGTCCTATCGTTGGTGTCCGTTGGGGCTGTGTCCTATGTGCAGTCTTCACGGGCGCTGGATGATCAAGTTAAGCAATATATGGAGCAGATGATCGATAGTGCGAACTATCAAACGGATAGCTATTTACAGGCGTATGAGCTGCTCAGCAATGCCTTTTCGTCGAATTCGGATGTGCGAGCATTCATGGAAATCAAGCCGGATGATGGTTATGAATACTATGTGTATTCGGAAAAAATCAAGGAATTCGCCCGAATTTCGGTCACTTCCGTCATTACCCTGTATAAACAGCTGAACATGAGCTACGTCGTGGGTCAGCACGGTCGATCTGTTATTTACGAGAATCAGAACCTGCTGAATTTCGATCCAGTGCTTGTCCGTGAAAAGTTCGACTACTTGATGAAATCAACGCCTGGAGATGGCAAAATTGCGCTGCTCAATATGAGTATCCGTCCTGTTGATGAAGGGTCCGTTGTAACGATGGCTCGCAAAGTGAGGGGGCCATCCTATGGGGATGCCAACCGCGGAGTTGTCGCCATTGAAATTAAGCTAGATGAACTTGCGAAGACGTGGGACCGTGTTAGCTTGGGGAAAGAGGGCTTTTTCTTCATTGTGGATGACACGGGCAACTACATTTATCCACGTACGATGAGTGAACGCAAATCGCAGGATGAGTTAGCTTCGCAAGTGCTGACAAGTGGAAATCAAACATTTTTGTCCAAATATAATGGCGAAGAACGTATGTTTGTGTCGAGGAAATCAGGATATTCCGATTGGAACCTTGTTGCCTCAATGCCAGTACAGGAGCTGCGCCGACCTGCCAACACGATTCGAACAACGACGATCATTGTAGGTCTGGTTACATTGGCTGCTGCACTTGTGCTTGCTTCTCGCTTTGGTCGCTCCATTATTAGGCCGATTCGGGATCTCAAAGACAGCATGCGGGAGACGGAGAAAGGGAACTGGCAGTATATCGAGGACGCGGGGAGAACGGATGAGATGGGTGGACTCATTCACAGCTACAACCTGATGGTAACGCGTCTATCGGATATGATCGAGCGTGTGTATGAGGCCGAGCTGGAGCAGCAGAAAAACGCACTCGAGCTTGGCGAGACCAAGCTGGAACGTCAGAGGGCCGAGTTTCAGTCCCTGCAGCTGCAAATTAACCCGCACTTCTTATACAACACGTTGGAAACGATCAACTGTTACGCCATTGTTCAGGATTCAGGAGAAATCACAGAGATGGTTGAGGCCATGGCTTTCATGCTCCGCTACTCCGTTCAGACCAATCTAGAGGAAATCACGGTTGCGAATGAGTTGAATCATGTGCGGAACTATATGATTATTTTGCAGCATCGGACGGAGCGGGAATTCGAGATTGATGTAGCGATCCCTCCAAGCCTGCTGCTAGAAAAGATGGTCCGTTTGACGTTGCAGCCGTTGATTGAAAATATTTTTCAACATGCTTTTCCAGAGGGTGTGGAAGAGCGGCATACCATTCGCATCGATGCTCGCAAAGAGGGCGGCTTGTTCCAAGTTTTCATCGAGGACAATGGCACTGGCATGATGCCGGAAAGACTTGCTGAGTTACGTAGGAAACTAGAGGAGAACCGTCTGGCGGAGCCGGAAGAAGCGACCACCGGGACGAAGAGGGGTGGAGGCATCGGTCTGATGAACGTTCATCGACGGATTCAAATGGTGTTCGGCGAAGCCTACGGGCTGTCGGTTGACAGCGAGTGGGGACGCGGCACCTGCATCACGATGACGATGCCGGAGACGGCGCGGCCTCGGCTGCGCGGGTAAGTGGAGCGGCGCCTGGGAGCAAACTGAACCCTTCTCACGACTCTGCTCGACTGATGCCCCTCGCCCCCGTACCCCGCCGCCTCGTCTAACGGACACAGATGACGTTAATCGGTCTTTTAGCGGGATTCATATGTTTTAACGGACAACATGGCCGTTATTCTCTTGTTTGGGGCACAATTTTGCCTCCCAAACAGTAGATAGCGTCTCTCGCGTCCGTTACACGAGGAAACTGTCTGCTTTAATAGAAATAGCGTCGCTCGTGTCCATTACAATTACAGGTAGTTACGCTGCATAAGCAGCGATTCAAATAAAATATAGATTTATATCCATGGGAGGATACCACAATGAACATCAACTTAACGGGGAAAATAGCACTTGTAACAGGATCGAATGCAGGGATTGGGCGGGCGATTGCACTAGCATTGGCAAACAACGGTGCGAAAGTAGGCGTGAATTGTTTGAACAATGTGGCACAAGGACAGGAAGTTGTAGCGGAGATTCAAGCTTTAGGTGGGGAAGCAGTTCTTGTACAAGCGGATGTAACGAACGTGGAACAAATCGATAGGCTTGTGAGTGAAGTTGAGCAAGCGTTGGGCGGATCGATCGATATTCTTGTCAATAACGCAGGCCACTTGGTACAGCGCGTACCTAATGCTGATATGTCCGAAGAGATGTATGACCGCATCATGGATGTAAACTTGAAAAGCACAGTTTTCGTATCTAAACGCGTTCTTGCAGGTATGAAAGAAAAAGGCTGCGGTCGAATCATTAATATGACATCTGTTGCTGCACATAATGGTGGCGGACCTGGTGGAAGTGTGTATGCGGCAAGTAAAGCAGCGGTGCTTACTTTCTCTAAAGGTTTGGCGAAAGAAGTTGCAGCAAGTGGCATCACCGTGAACAACGTTTCACCAGGTTTCATCGGCAATACGATGTTCCACGCGACATTCACAACGGATGCTGCGCGCCAAGCAACGATTAATGGCATTCCACTGCAACGTGAAGGAACGCCAGATGATGTAGCTGGCGCAGTTCTTTATCTGGCTTCCAATTTAGCTGCATATGTAACAGGTGAAACGATTGAAATCAACGGCGGGATGATGATGCGATGAGTAGCGCGATCCCTTTGGCCGCTAAAGTAGAGGCATTGACGTGGGCGAGTCAAACCGCCCGCAAACTCCAAGAAGACATCGACAGGCTGCAGCAAGCAGGCAGCCTGGTCGTTCCTAAAGAACCTGGTGGTTGGTGGCACCAGTATGTTTGTCCACACCATCACACCGAACTGACGTTCGATGAAAGCTTTGTAGATGCTTTAGAATTTCTGTGCCCACACGGGTGTGTGATTACAGGAGATGCCTACCGGGGTGCTTGGCTCGTGTTTAAGCACCAGTCCTTGGCACGAGTGGCGTTGCAATCGGCTGCTATTTACGCAGCGCTGGGTGACGTTTCCTATGCACAGATTAGTAAACGTTTGCTTGTCGAGTACGCGGAGCAATTCCCCCACTACCCGGTGCATCCGGAAGCACAGAGCTGGATGTTAAAGGGACGTGCCTTCCACCAAGCACTGACGGAGGCGATTTGGTCTACAACGCTGATACGAGCCTATTTACTGCTTCGCGATGAGGGTATTACCTTTGATGCGAAGGAACAGGTAGCGATCGACGTGTTCTTAGGTTTGTTAGCGGAGAGTATGGAGGAGTACCGTCATATTCTGATCCATGAGCGAAACAATGCGGAGAACAACTATACCGCTTGGCTGAATGCGTCCTTATCTTGTGTGTACGCGGCTCGAGGCGAGCAAGCGCTACTTGAAGCACTTATTGAAGGCCAAGGCGGCTTCATACATCATTTATCCATCGGTGTGAAAGCCGATCAATTCGAATTCGAAGGAAGCACGTATTACCATGTGTTCGTGCTTCGTGCCTATCTCATCGCTGCCGAAATGGCACAGCGCTTCGGCATTGATCTCTACGCCACGACTGGCGCAGAGGGGCAGTCCATGCGCGGCATGCTCGAAGCGTTGGCCGACTTGGCCGACGACCAGGGCGCTTTGCCGGCCCTGCATGACGGGCCGCTGGAGCGCGGCCCTTACGCTCGCGAAATCGCCGAGATCGCTGAGCAGGGGCTCGCGATCTACGGCATTGCCGGCCTCGCGCCGGTACTGCGCGAAGCGTACCGGCAGCTAGGCGCTGCCGGGAACGAGCAGCTCGAGGCGCTGCTCTACGGCGGAGGCGCTGACCGCGCCGCAGCTTCAGAGCCGCGCAGATCGCGGCTCTGGCCGGACGCTGGCTTCGTCATCGGCCGCATCGCGGGGAACCCGCTGTCGTTCCTCGCCGATTTCGGTGAGCACGGCGGTTCCCACGGCCACTACGACAAGCTGCATCTGACGTTGATGCACCGAGATCAAACCCTGACACCCGATCTGGGGATGGTGCCTTACGGCTCGTCCATGCGCAGATCGTGGTTCGCAGAGACAGCCAGCCACAACACGGTTTCGCTGGCAGGTCAATCGCAAGCGCCGCATGAAGGGCGCCTTAAGTACTATGAAGCGACAGAAACTTCGGTTTACGCCTGGTTGCAATCGACGGAAGGCTATGAAGGCTGTACGATGAATCGACATCTTTTGCTTACGGAGGATTGGATGTTGGACTGGTTCCAAGTTGAGCTTTCTGGTGATCAACCGCAAGCGATTGAATGGTGGATGCACCCTGTCGTAGCGGTAGAAGCTTTGCAACAACCACTTAAACCTGAGGCTAGTTATCCATTGCTTGTCGCTGAGAAAGTAGGGGACGTAACGACGCTCAAGGAGCAGCAACTGCCGATTACTAGCAGATTTGTACCCACTGAAGGGATTGCCGGTAATGGCGTGGGTGAACTGCAAGCTTCTTACAACCTCACGAACTCAGACGCTGTCATCTTCCACTCCGCACTCGTTCAACCGGGTGATGAGATTGTGGCTGTTCAGACACCCGGCGATGCCGTGGATCCTTGTCGCTCACTTACAGCGATGCTTCATCGCCGTAATGACCGTAGGGCGGATTTCATTCATGTCTATCGCGCAGGCAGTGCAGTACAGCTAACGCAGCAGACGGGCAATGAAATCAGCATAACCGTTCTTGGTCAAGCAAGTGGTTCAGTCCGCTTACGATTAATGACAGATAAGGGATTACAAATTCTGTAATTTGTCATTCGGGCTTTTGCTCGAAAGACAAACGCAACGCCAAAATTCGCAAAATCACTATTAAATTCTATATAAGTCGCATTCATATTTCATATTCCATCATGCTTCACCTAAATCCTTATCATCATAAGCCTTACAGAACCAAACCTGGAGGGGAACAATCCATGTCATTATCGCCACTTTACGAACCGCAGAGCGGTGTGTTAACCGTACAATACGAGCCGAATGAGAAGACGGTGTTGCTGGAAAATCCACCTCGCTTCACGTGGATTCCCGCACAACTGGAGCACGATCGCTATGTACTTCAAATCTCACAATCAGAGGCTTTCGAACCTGCCGAAACGCAGACTGTTCAACCGATTCCATATAATTTATACACACCTGATGCTGCACTCAACGCAGGCACATACTACTGGCGCTATGCATTGCTCGAAGAAAATGGCGAACAAACGGCATGGAGCTGCATTCGCCGCTTCGAAGTACCGACAGATTTGCCTGAAACACCGCTGCCAAGCAGAGCTAAGCGCTATGCAGAGGTCTCGACGCAGCATCCACGATTATGGCTGCAAGCTTCCGAAGTAGAAGCCTTCCGCACCGCTTTAGCGACGGATCCAAGCTATTGCGAATGGGATGTTTTCTATGAGAAGTCTGTCAAACCATGGATCGAACGAGATCTGATTGCGGAGCCGCTTCATTACCCAGGAAATAAGCGAGTAGCCAAATTGTGGCGGCAAATGTATATGGATACACAAGAAGCCTTGTATGCGGTGCGTCATTTGGCAGTAGCAGGCCAGTTGCTCAACGATGCTACGCTATTAGATCGTGCCAAAACCTGGCTGCTTCACATCAGTACTTGGGACGTTAAAGGGACGACGAGCCGTGACTATAACGATGAGGCGTCCTTCCGAATGGCTGGCGCCATCGCCTGGGGCTATGACTGGCTCTATGATCAACTATCCGAAGATGAACGAAAGCATATTCGTCACGTTCTGCTCGAACGTACACGCCAAATCGCGCAACATGTTATCGAACATTCCAAAATTCATCATGTACCGTTCGACAGTCACGCCGTACGCTCTTTATCCAGTGTGCTTGTGCCTTGCTGTATTGTGCTTTTGCAGGAAGAGCCAGAGGTTCAAGAATGGTTGGACTATACCCTTGAATATTATGCTTGTCTCTACTCGCCGTGGGGCGGGCCGGACGGGGGCTGGGCCGAAGGTCCGATGTATTGGACGACGGGCATGGCTTTTGTTACGGAAGCGATGAATTTGCTGAAGAAATATACAGGCATTAACTTTTACAAACGACCATTTTTCGCAAAAACAGGTGATTTCCCGCTGTATGCGTTCAGCCCAGACACCTTGCGTGCAAGCTTCGGCGATCAGTCGACATTGGGGGATCCCGTCAGCTTGAAAACGGGCTTCAACATTCGTCAATTTGCAGGTGTGACAGGAAACGGTTTGTACCAATGGTATTATGAACGTGTTCGCGAGACAGATACAGATTCAGAAATGAAGTTTTACAACTATGGTTGGTGGGACTTCCGATTTGATGAAATGGTATATCGTCACGACTATCCGCAGATTGAAGCGATCGCACCTACCGATGCGAATATTCAGTCGGTCAAATGGTTCCGTGACATTGACTGGGTTGCCTTTCACTCCAATATGGCGGATCCGGAGCGTCACATTATGCTCCTCACGAAGAGCAGCAAATACGGATCTGTCAGCCACAGTCATGGCGATCAAAATGGCTTCTTGCTGCATGCCTACGGCGAGCCGCTGGCCATTGAGAGCGGCTACTACGTGGCATTCAGCTCAACGATGCATATGAATTGGCGCAGACAGACGCGCTCAACGAACAATATTTTGATCGACGGTCTCGGTCAATACGCCGAAAAAAACAAAGTGCTAAATATGGCGGCTAATGGTTTTGTAGAAATTGCCGAGCAGCGCAAAGGCTATGGTTATTCCCGCGCTAACGCAACCGCAGCCTACCAAGAATACGTTCCCTACCTAGAGCGGTATGTACGTGAACTTTACTTCTTCGGCACTTACGTAGTAGTTGTCGATCATATCGATCTCACACAGGCGGGTACCGTAGATTGGCTGTTCCAGACGCTGTATGAGATGAAGTTGAACGGACAAACATTCAAAGTCCAAGGTCGTAAGGCCGATATGGACGGCCGTTTCGTCTATTGTTCCTCTGGGGAACTCCAATTGTCCCAGCATCAGAGCTTTACCGACATCGATCAATCGGAGATTGAAGGTTTACCGCCGCACTATCATTTGAAGGCAACGACGACATCCTCCCGTAGCCACCGTATCGCAACATTGCTTGTACCAATCAAGCATGGCGAGCCGAAATATGTTTCCTATTTCATGGATGACCAAGGTTTCGACGTTCATATTTACTTCACGGAAGATGGCATCACGCACCGTGTAGAAGTTCCAAAGGCTTATTAAAGTATCCCGCAAATCAGCGACCTATCTATCAGCGCAAGCTATAGGAGGTCGTTTTTTCTTTGTTTTTATCCCCCGATTTTCAGCGCTAAATGCCATCTTTCTCATAAATAACCACCCTAGGGGGAAAGTTAAGGTGCAGAGATAAATCTATAGAAATCAAACATCATACCTGAAGTTCACACATTGTAAGGGGTACCAATTTCACGGCATAATAAGGACATAAAGACATTCACTCAAAACGAACGAGGGGGATTTACATTGGTGAAAAAGTATAAAGCACTACAAGTGATAGGGGCAAGCATGCTAGCCATCAGTTTAACAGCATGTGGTACAAACGGAGATAGCAAAAGCACGGCTTCACCTGCTGCAGGCGCATCAACAGCTCCAGCTGCTACAGCAAAAGCTGAAAACATTACGATCACATTCCAAAATATATATCCAGATCCGACAGATCCGAAAAACGGCATGTTGAAAAAAATCGTTGCTGACTACCAAACTAAAAACCCTAACATCAAAATTGAGCTTGATTCCCTGAACACGGATCAACAAAAGCTTAAATTGAAAACTCAAGCAGCTTCCAAAGAAGTGCCTGATATCACAATCGTTAACCCAGCTGCACAAATGCAACCTTTCGTAGATGCGGGCCTATTCGCACCATTGAATGACATGGTTGAGCAAAACGGACTTAAAGATACGTTCCAAAGTGGAATTCTTGACTTCTACAGCTTCAACAAGAACATTTACGCGTTGCCAGATGGTAATAACATCGGTGTTATCTACTACAACAAAGATTTGTTCAAACAAGCTGGTATTGCAGATGTTCCAAAAACCTTTGAAGAAATGGTTGAGGACGTAAAAATCTTGAAATCCAAAGGCATTCAGCCAATGGCGATCGGTGAAAAAGATTCCTGGACAGGTTCCTTCTTGTTCATGAACGTATTGCTTCGTACCAACGGCGGCCCTGGATTCTTGCAAGCTGTTGTTGACGGTAAGAAAACATTCGCTGATCCAGCATTCACAGATGCAGTTAGTTCTTTCGAAGACTTGATCCAAGCTGGCGCGTTCCAAGAAGGCGCAACTTCATTTGATTACAACGCAGGCGAGAACTTGTTCAAAACAGGTAAAGCGGCTATGTACTACATGGGTAGCTGGGCAACTGGCGGTATCGAAACTTCTTCCGTTAACGGTAAAGTTGGCGTGTTCCAATTCCCTACTGTTAAAGGTAAAGGTAACCCTGATGAATTCATGTTGGCTCCAGGATCCGCATTCGCTATCTCTGCAAACAGCAAACACTTGAAAGAAACCAAAGATTTCTTGAACTACTTCATGTTGAACTACCCGAAAGAAGCATTCAAAGTTAAAGGTGCTGTTGGTGTAGGTCAAAAAGTTGACGGCGACTTCAAAGCTGCTGGATACTCCGATATGGCGATGGATGTTCTTGGCTTATTCAAGAAAGTTAAAGGCGGCGACCTAGCGTTCGATAACACGATGAACCCAGGAACGGCACAAGGTCACTTAACTAGCATTCAAAACCTTTTCGTACAAAAAGTTGATCCTGCAACTGTAGCGAAAGAGCACCAAACAGCTTACGACACAAACAAAAAGAAATAAATAAAGTGATGTAGTAGCCCAATAGGGAATTTACCTGGAGCGCCTCGGAGGTGCTAAGGTAAGTTCCCCATGGGTATATCTAACCCCATGAAGGAGGCGAGCCAAGTGAATGTGTTAAGAGTCTCCAAGTGGACGATTGCCATGTTTGTACTGCCCTGTTTGATCATTTATGTCGGTCTTGTGTTTGTACCTATTCTCGTGTCCATGTACAGTGGATTGCTGGAATGGAATGGGATTGGCACATCGAAGTTCATTGGTTTAGAGAACTTCCGCACGATGCTTTTGCATGATCCTGTATTCTGGCCATCTGTCAAACGCACATTAATGTTTGCTGTATTTTCCATGTGTGAAATCCCGATTGCATTGGGCGTAGCCATTTTACTAAATCGTTTCATCAAAAAACCGAATTTCCTTGTTTCTGCTTACTTCTTACCGGTAATTTTATCAGTTGTTATCATTGGACAATTATGGAAAACAATTTACAATCCAGCGTCCATGGGCGGTATGCTCAATCAAGTCCTTGATTTACTAAACTTACATAGCTGGACGAGATCATGGTTAACAGATCCGAAAATTGCTATGTACTCCCTTTATTTCGTAGCCCTATGGCAGTACTTGGGTTATCACACATTAATCCAGTTTACTGGTATCCAGAACATTCCAGCTGATATCTATGAAGCTGCGCGTCTGGATGGAGCAGAAGGGCTGAAAGCCGACTGGTATATCACTTTCCCTATGAATATTCCGATTTTCAAAATATCGATCGTCCTAGCCTTCATCGGTTCCTTACAAGCGTTTGACATGATTATGGTCATGACAGGCGGCGGACCTGCACATGCGACAGATGTCATCTCCACCTTGATGTACAACAATTCCTTCCTATCCCTGAAATATGGTTACGGAAGCGCGATTGCAGCCTTCTTGGTAGTGGTATGTCTCGTGGCAACCGTCATTATTAACTCGATATTCAACCAACTAGAGAAAAAATATACGTAGGAAGGGGAGTGTCACCATGTTAAACGCCAGGGATGTAGCTTCGGCTAAACCTGCCATCATCCGGAGACGCAAAAGCTTCTCTATCCTAAAGGTTCTTGTTGTTATATTTCTATCCTTACTTGTGGTCACACAGGTATATCCATTGCTTTGGCTGTTCATTTATTCCCTCAAAACGAATGAAGAAATCCTGTCTGGGCGGTTCTTCTCACTGCCGCATGTGCTCCAATGGAGCAACTTCACGAATGCGATCAAGTCGGGGCATTACTTCCAGTACTTGAAGAACAGCCTCTTCGTTACCTTAATTACAATGGTATGTGTTCTCTTCTTGAGTTCCTTAACGGCTTTTGCCATTACGCGGTTCAAATGGAAGTACGGGCAGCTCGTCATGGTCATCTTCCTGATCGGGATGATGGTTCCCATGCAGGCAACCTTATTGCCGCTTATGATTATTTTCAAAAACATGCACATCCTGAACACGCATCTTTCGATCATTCTGCCCTATATCGCGTTTCAAACGCCAGTTGCGGTCTTTATCCTCAGCGGCTTTATGAAATCCATTCCGGCAGAGATTGAGGAGTCGGCTGTCGTGGATGGCGCGGGGATCTTCAAAATCTTCACGGGGATCATTCTTCCGATTTCCGTTCCTCCGATGATGACGGTGTGTATCCTTACCTTCATTAACATCTGGAACGAGTACATCTTAGCAGCGACATTTATCTCGTCCGAGCGGCTTAAGACGCTTCCTTTCGGGGTGAACAGCTTCGTCAGTCAATATTCCGTTAACTATGGCGCGATCGGGGCATTCCTTGTACTAGGTGCGTTGCCAGTGATTATCGTGTACTTCTTATTAGCGGACAAAATTACAAAAGGTATGGTAGCGGGAGCGGTGAAGGGTTAACTTCACCCCTCGCTTTTTCTATTTCTGATAGGACTATGGTAAAATAGCAAATACTGCCTTAGGAAAGGGGATCGCGATTAGTGTGAAACGGGGCCTTAATTCCATTCATAATCGGCTATTTATGCTATTCATCTCCTCGATGCTTGTGCTGGTGTTGATTGTTAGTTTTTTGTACTATCAGAAAACGACGCAAATCATACATAACAAGATTAACGATTTAGCTCAGAAAAACATTTCACAAACTGTAGGTTTATTTGATTTGCTTCTGCAAGGGTATGACAGTATTACAAAATCCCTGAATAGTAACAATGAAATGATTCGCTTAATTGAAGAACGGGATAGCAATCCTGATGTGACAACAAGCATTTTCAATGAGCGTACGATTACGAATATTCTAGGGGCCATTTATTACTCGCGGGATGATATTGTCGGCATCCATGTCGTTACGAATGCTGGCAAAAATTATAATTACGAACGCGGCTTTGATAGCGTAATCGATGCGAATTATTCCTCTGCGGAGTGGTATAAGAAGCTGCAGGACTCCACGGGGGAGATGGTTTGGTTAGGTCTCGTACAAGGCTCTGTTATCAATCAGTTTCAGCGTGATCCGATGTTTGTCTTTGGCAGAAAGCTGTTCGATCTGACCGACCACCGCGTCATCGGCGTCATGCTGATCGAAACGAATCCGCAGCCGATTCTAGCTGCTCTGTCCAACGTTACGATTAGCCCGAACAGCCGTGTATACATCGTAGATCAGGATAATCGCTTAATCGCAACGACAGCGGAAGATAAGAAGAACTCTCCCTCTTTTAGTGGACTGCCGCGTCCTTATAAGAATGAAATCATCGTCGATGATCAGACGGATCAATTGATTGTAGCTGCCAATGCGAAAATGTCGAATTGGACCGTTTTTGGTTTAACCCCTAAGGGTGATATCAATGCTGAAATTGTTAAAACGCGGGAATACTTATATGTCGTGATTATCGTCCTCATTATTCTTTCTACCGCTTTGGCAAGTTTGATCTCGCAGAACATTGCTTCCCCTCTGAAACTGCTTATCCGAGAGATGAAGCAGGTCGAGATGGGGAATTTCAAGGGCTCCGTAACGGTTAGGTCGTTCGAGGAGATTAATTCCCTTGTATCCTCCTTTAATCGAATGGTGAACCGGATGGATGAGTTAATTGAACGGATTACACTGTCTTCGATGAGTGAGAAAAATGCAGAGTTGCACGCCCTACAGTCTCAGGTAAATCCGCATTTTCTCTACAACACACTAGATATGATTTATTGGATGCTGGATGAACGGGAGAACGATCGGCTGGGGAAAGTTATCTTAGCGCTGTCGCATATGTTCCGGTACAGCAGTGATTGGCAAGAAGCTTCGAAAACGACGCTGCAGCAAGAGCTGGATCAGATGCGTCATTATATGACGATTATTGAGAATCGGCTGGAGGGCAGAGTCCGAACCGAGATGCAGATAGATACCGAGTGGCTGGATGTGACCTTACCGAAGATGACCCTGCAGCCCATAATCGAGAATGCCGTTAAATACGGTCTTGAACCGAAGCGGGAGCCAGGTCTGCTGCGGGTGTTCACGCAGGTGCAAGAGCAAGAGCTTCATATAATCATTTCCGATAATGGTGTGGGGATTGAGCAAGATCTTCTGCGTCAGATGCAGGAAAAGCTCGAGGAGGATGCTCGCATGATTGGCGATCGATTCTCGTACAAAGATGATACGGCCAACAAATCCCAACTCGTACAAGACGGCAAGACACGACGGGGTATCGGACTCACCAATGTCCATCGGCGTATTGCATTAATGTTCGGAGACGCGTATGGGCTTCGAATCGAAAGCAAACAAGAGGTAGGAACCACGGTGATCATCGCGATGCCGCTACCTCGCAAGGGGGTATAACAGCCATGGATATTCTAATTGTGGATGACGAGACGATTATTCGAGAAGGCATTCAACGTACGCTGCAGAATCGCTTTCCTGAGCACACCATACATTTGGCCTCTAACGCGGAGCAAGCCATCACGATACTGCGGAGTCAATCCATACACATCGTGTTAACAGACATTCTCATGCCAGGGATGACCGGCTTAGAGCTCATGAATATGTCACGAAGCCGTCATCCCCATGTCAAATGGGTCGTAATCTCGGCGTACTCGGAATTCTCCTATGCCCAAGAGGCTGTGCGTCTAGGGGCGAAAGATTATTTGCTGAAGCCGATAGGCAAAGAGGTATTGAGCGAAATGATCAGGAAACTGAGCGAGGAAATTGCTCATGATACGGAACTGATTGAGGAAGCGGAGCTGCTGAAGACGAATCGTAAATATTTGCAAGAAGCGGTCTTCCAACGCTGGGTGCAGGGTCTAGATACAGGGCGTATTGATATGGGCCCTTTCGTGGAGCAACATCCCAATTTCCACTTAATTATGGTTAAAATGGAGACCGATAAAGCAGTGTTCCTCGAGAATTTCATTATCGAGAACGTTCTGCAAGAGCTGATTGACCGTTACGGTAAGGGTTTTGTAACCGTGCATGATAGCAAGAGCCTGCTAGGGCTTGTCACGCCTCCAGAAGGCACGAGCATCGGCCAGCTCGTGGAGGATCTGCGCAGTCACCTTATTAAATATTTGAAGGTACCTTTCCAAATCATGAGTACAGAACGAATCGAGCAGTTCCAGTCGGTGCCTGCGGAGGTTCAACGCATGCGGCAAGCCTCAACGACACAGGTCTATGAGCATCATGCCAGCGGCAGCGACCGTTCTGTTGAGGTTGCTCTCCAATATATGCGCACGCACTATCAAGAGGATCTTTCACTAGAGAAAGTGGCGTCGATTGTGTATTTGAACCCTGTTTACTTTAGCCAGCTGTTTAAACAGAAGACGGGTCAAGGCTTCAAGGATTTCGTGATTAACCTGCGGTTGGAGCAGGCCAAACAGCTGCTGTTGAATCCCAAGATGAAGCTGGCGGACGTTGCTGAGCGCATCGGCTATCAAGATATGAGACACTTCTCTCAAGTGTTTAAGAAGAAATATGGAGCTACACCATCGGAGTTCCGTCAGGAGCATACAGGTGATAAAGCGGATTCATTTCTGTCAAGAGATTGACTCTCATGAAATTCTCAGACAATTCTCAGAATAATGCCTACAATTAGGTGTGGCGCGACTTTCCTCCTTTTCTGTTAAATATTAGGGTATTTGGCATGTGCTATGGTAGTAGCAGGTCCAACAAACTTATATTTATATACCAAAGGAGGAAATCAATCATGATTTTTGTGAAGAAGAACCGCCTTACTCATTCGGTCGTAGGCTTAAGTCTGTCCATGTTAGTCGCAGGTACTGCGTTGCTAAGCCCGCAAGCAGCCTCTGCTGCCACGACAACGACGAATGGGGCTGTAGCTGCCGCGTCAGCTACAGCGACGAGCACATCCCGTGTAGACAGTATCCTGCGCACTGCGAAGTCGTACATCGGAAAGGTTACTTACCGATTTGGTACGAGAAACACGAGCCGTCTTATTCTGGATTGCTCCGCCTATACGCAGCTCGTTTTTAGTAAAAATGGGATTACAATCCCTTGGGGCTCCAAAGCGCAAGCGAAATTAGGAACCTTGGTCTCGAAAAAGACAAGCCTTAGCAAAGGCGATTTAGTGATGTTTAGTACATCGAAGCCTGGCGTTATTAATCATGTGGGTATTTATATCGGTAACGGGCAGTTCATTAGCAATACGACCAGTTCTGGCGTTGTTGTACGTGAAATGAACTCTGGTTATTGGAAAGACCGTTTTATTATGGGACGCCATTTTAAATAAACATCAGAGATATTGACCACAATCCCTTCGGGTGGTATATAGTAGAAAACTATAACCATGTTAAGGGAGATCAGATACTATGACATTAAAGCTAGCCTTTGAAGCTGTTAAGAAATTCCATGAAACGTTCGAGCACCCAGTGGGCGCATCACCACAGCGCCTATCTGCTCAGCGTAAAGCCGCGCGTCTGGCATGGATGCAAGAAGAGCTTAATGAATTTGAAGAAGCAGCTACGTTAGAAGATGAAGTAGATGCTATGATTGATGAGTTGTATTTTGTGCTAGGGACACTTGTTGAAATGGGTGTAGAACCTGGACCGATTTTTGATATTGTTCAGCACGCAAATATGTCCAAGGTTTGGCCCGATGGGAAGGTTCATAAGAATGAAATGGGCAAAACCATCAAACCGCCGCACTGGGAAGACCCATTCGACAAAATTAGAACTGAAATTCAAAAACAAAAAAATAAGGAAAGTTGAGGTGAGGCCAGCATGGCCTTCCACAATCGGCTCAAAGAGCTGCGACAACAACAAAATCTCACATTGCGTAAGCTTGGCGAGAAAGCAGGGGTCAGCTATTCCATCCTAAATTCAATCGAAAATGGTCGAATCATCCCGTCGAAAGATGTCGCATTAGCACTAGCTATAGCACTTAAAATTGACGATAGGGAAGCCTTCGTTGCTTTAGTAATAAATCCCTCTCAGGTATAATTGCAATACCTAATATAGTGTGGTACAGTATTAATAGTCTTAAAGGGAAAACCTGAATTGCGTATTGCAAAGGGTTATCATTTAAGTAAATGAAACCTTTTCCAATGTGTAATTTTTTTGTTCGAAACAAGAAAAAAGACATGTTAATAAAACTTTGGAGGTATTACCCATGGCAGTAGGAACAGTTAAATGGTTTAACGCAGAAAAAGGATTTGGATTTATCGAAGTTGAAGGTGGAAACGATGTATTCGTACATTTCTCCGCAATCACTGGCGAAGGTTTCAAATCTTTGGACGAAGGCCAACGCGTTGAGTTCAACGTAGTTCAAGGCAACCGCGGACCACAAGCTGAGAACGTTGTAAAACTGTAAGCTTCAGCTTGCAAATATAGCATTCTCTAGAAAGACCCTTAACTTAGTTAAGGGTCTTTCTTTTGCGTTCGGAGGCTGTTAGGAATTTTTGTAGACAAAAATGTCATACCAAGCGTACAGTATTCTTGGAGTTAGTAGCTTGGGTGTTTTCATAGCATCACGCAAGGAGAGTAGATCAGTCGTGGCGATTAAAGATATGGAGATGTTTAAGGACTTCTCTAACATAGAGTTAGCCAAGCTTCTGGGCAAATTGGACATGGTGAAAGGACAAGCGGGAGACATGCTTTTCGAGCAAGGTGATCCTGGTGACAGCATGTATCTGATTGAGAGCGGCCGAATCGAACTGTTCTCTCAGAAGCAAGATGGTACACGCCAGTCGCTCGTGAGCTTACAGGATGGGGATACGCTCGGGGAAATGGCGCTGTTAACGAACGAGCCCAGATCGGCAACGGCTATCGTAGCTGTAGAAAGCGTTCTCTACTATATTGATCGAGAAACCTTCGATCGGTTAGTCGTCGAGCAGCCGCAGATCTCTTCCTATTTCATTCGACTGCTTTCGCAGCGATTGGTATCAACCAATGGTCGATTGCAAGCCTCCAAAGAAGCGAAAGCGCAATGGGTACTGCATGAGGTGGAGTTGCTGCCGGCGTTATTGCGGGACTTCTTTTTCGCGTGTGCTTGCTTGCCAAGTGTGCGTGATGGATTGCTTAAGCATCTATTTGGTATGACCATAGAAGAAGCCAATCAGGCTTACGCTGCGCTAGGACGGTTCGTCCAGCAGGACGTGGAGCGTGATTCTGTTCACATGCGGCCCGAAATCGCGCGTGTCCTGCTCGACATCCTGCCACAGCGGTATGGTGAGCGCCAGCAGCAGCTGTGGGTGGATCAGGCTTTGGCTTACTATCAGGCCGAAGGCGATTGGTCGTCGATGGTTGAGGTTTATGCTGCGCGCAACGAGTGGGAACTGGCGCTGGATGTGGCGGCTATTGCAGCGGGTGAATGGGCGGAGCCGGGGCAAGTAAAGGCAGCAGGACAAACCGGGAAAGCGAGGCGGGAAGAAGGAGAGAAGGCTGAACGCCTGGTTGGAGAGCGGGCAGAGAAGACAAAGATAGCAGCAGAAGCTGCCCTGGCCGAGTCTGAGCGGCAGCAAGGTGTGATCGGCCAAGCGCTTCGGCGCTGCCCGGACGAGCTGCTCGTCGCGCGCTACGCGGTCTTGTGGACTTATGTCCGCTACTGCGTGGAACACGCGCCTGAAGCGGGCTTGGCCATCGTTGAGGCGGCGCTGGATCAGCGAGGCGCCGCTTATTCGGCGCAGCAGCTCACCACCGTCTACGAGTGGGGTGCTGATCTGTGCCGCAAGCTGGGGCGAAACCAGCTTGCGCTCGAGTATTTGCAGCTCGCGGAGGCAACCGCGCTGTCGGGATCGGGGTCAGCCAAGCGCAGCGGCGACCAGAGCTTCGGTCTGGCCAAGCAGATGCTGGCCAGAAGCAAGAGCGAGCGCCTCGCCGCAGGCGCGGGGCGGCTTGGTGATCGCAGCCGCTGGCTCGGCCTAGCGGCAATCATCTTGGCCGTGGCCTCGGTGCTCGGCTTCCACATCGCCGAGCCCGTCGCGGGGTTGTCCCGCCACGGCATGGACTTCATCGGGATCGGCTTAGCCGCCGTGATCCTCTGGATCGTGAACATCATGCCCGACTACATCGTAGCCTTGGGCATGGCCATGCTGTGGGTGCTCGGCGGACTCGTCGAGCCCGAAGTGGCATTGTCGGGCTTCGCCTCGCCGACCTGGCTGTACATGATCTTCATCATGGCGATGAGCGCCGTGATTACGAAGTCGGGCTTCTTATACCGCTTCTCCCTTCATGCCCTCAAGCGCTTCCCCGCTAACTATCGCGGGCAGCTGTGGGGCATCGTGGCCGGCGGTATCATGCTGAACCCGATGATCCCTTCCTCCTCAGCGAAGGTATCACTCGGCGTGCCGATTGCCCAGACGCTGTCCGAATCCATGGACTTCGGAGCGCGCAGTCACGGCGCAGCAGGCTTAGGCCTTACCGCCATGCTGTTCTACGGCTTCACAGCGCCGTTCGTGCTCACAGGCTCGTACACGAACGTACTGGCCTTCGGATTGGTCACCAGCGCTTCGCCTGTGAACTGGATTCAATGGTTTATCTATGCTTTACCGGCATTTGTTATATTTAGCAGCGTGCTGCTTGCCATGATCTTCATCATGTTCCGCAAAACAGCTTCCGCCAAGCCGATCGCTGCCGACGTCCTAGACGAGCAGTTACGGCTGCTAGGACCGCTGACGCGCGAGGAGCGCATTGCCGTCGTAACCGTCCTGAGCTGCATTATCATGCTAGTGTTACAACCGCTCCATGGCATCGACAGCGCTTGGATTATGCTTATTGGTTTTGCCGTACTCGTCATCAGCGGCGTGTTGGACCGCAAAACCATTTCCACCGGTATCGACTGGACGTTCCTGCTGTTCCTCGGCGTAGCTTTCAGTTTCTCGGCAGCCGCCAACGAGCTTGGACTTGTCGAAGCCCTGTCTTCGTTCCTGGGTCAGCATATGGGCGTCTTCGTAACGTCGCCGTTCTTCTTTCTAGCCGCCGTTATCGTGCTCTCGTTCATCGTCACGCTGATCGTCAGGGACGATCCCGCTGTTATTTTGCTGGTCACGGCACTCCTGCCGCTGGCCGATCAAGCGGGCGTGCATCCATGGATCCTTGTATTCGTGGTGCTATTATCAACGGACCCCTTCTTTTTCGCGTATCAATCGCCGACGTATTTGACGGCTTATTATAGTTCCGAAGGGAAAGCTTTTAGCCATCGCCAGGGACAGAAGGTTGCCTTTGCTTACGGATTAGCCGTGTTGCTGCTTGCGCTTCTGTGTGTGCCTTATTGGAAGTGGTTGGGTTTGATTCACTAGGCTTCAAATTTAACTGTAAAACATGTAGGCAATTTCTTGTAAAACTAGCTAAAAAGCGAGTTAGATGGAAAACCTCCATCTAATTTCATGTGAACTGCTCCTTTCGCGCGAATCTGCCGAAATTAACTGTACATTATCCATCTACTTCCTATTTATAGGTGATTATGAGATAAATAGCTGTACATTTTACATGTATTGTTGGATGGAAGGGCAAATTTGTGGTGGTTAAGGTACCTTTGTGTTGTGTGCGTGGGAAGAGTAGTCTGCCTGCCAAAATGCAGAACCCCCAACAAATCCTACGCTTTAGGAGGATTAGTTGGGGGTTTTTGAGCTGCGTATGAAACTCAGCGCAGGTTCGCTCTCTTCAACAACCGCTGAATCGAGCGGTTCGCTTCCGGCAGGACGATGTCCTTATCAACCGTCCGCAGGATGCGGTTTTCCATTACGATTCGACCATTGATAATGGTCGTTTCGACATCAGCACGCGTCGCCGAGTAGACGATGCGCGAGATCGGATCCACGTCGTAAGACGGATACGTGTGGAAGTTGTTGAGATCGAGGATTGCGAGGTCGGCTTTCTTGCCGACTTCGAGACTGCCGATCTCATCTGCCATGCCAACGGCGCGAGCGCCGCCGATGGTCGCCATACGGAAGACCGCCTGCGCGTTCATCGCCGTCGGTCCGTGCACGGGCTTCTGGATGAGCGCAGCGAGCCGCATCTCGTTGAACATATCGAGATTGTTGTTGCACGGCGCACCATCTGCCCCTAAGCTGACAGAGATGTCCAGCTTCAGCATCTCCGGCGTCTCAGCGATCCCTGAAGCCAGCTTCAGGTTAGAGCCCGGGCAGTGGCTGACATGCACGCCACGCTCGTGGATGATGCGTTTCTCTTGCTCATCGAGCCAAATGCAGTGCGCGAGGATCAGTCGCTCATTCGCTAAACCGAGATGATCTAGGTAGACCACGTTGCGCATGCCGGTTTCGGCTTGGACGATCTCGATTTCACCGAGATTTTCAGAAGCGTGCGTGTGGACCTTCACGTCGTACTGTTCCGACAAATTGCGCACCTCGCGCAGCAGCTCTTCCGTACACGAGATGACGAAACGCGGTGAGAACGCGTACTGGATACGCCCATCATCGTGTCCGTTCCATTTTTCTAGCAAATCAACGCTTTGTTGCAGTGATTCTGTCGTATTTTCCTGCAAAGCGAATGGAACTTCGTCCCCTTTGTCCATCATCACCTTGCCTGACAATGCGCGAATGCCGCTCTCGGCGATCGCCTGGAAGGCAAAATCCGTATGGTGTACCGTCTCCATATCCACGATCGTTGTGGTGCCGCTTTGAATCAGTTCACCGATACCGAGCATCGCCGAATAGTAGATCGACTCCTCATCATGGGAGGCTTCAAGCGGCCAAATCCGCTTTTTCAACCAATCCATAAGCTCGAGGTCGTCCCCTTTACCACGGAACAACGTCTGGCACAGGTGAATATGTGTCTGAATAAAGCCTGGAATGATCGTGCGATTCTTGGCGTTAATGATTTTATCTGCATGTGTAGGGTCCAAATCGGGACCGATCGCGGCAATGCGGTCATTTTCGATCAAAATATCCCCCGTTATAATGTCTCCGCTACGATTCATGGTTACGATCTGTGCATCTTTAATTAAAATCGTTGTCATCGATCAAAACCTCCTACTCCCCTAATATATGAACATATAGGCACAAAAAACTAGCCATGAAAAATATGCCTGTTGCTCAGTGCACATTTTTCGTAGCTAGAAATTTACGGTTTCTAAGTAGAGACCCTTAATCCAATTATTAAGGTTATACGAAAGAGGTTATATGCAATTTGTCGTGCCATCCTCTTTTAGAGTAAACTGTCAGGGTATGTTTTGTCAACTATGTGTGAGTTAATGTGACATGCCCTCCCTCTTTTTTGAAAAAACGGCTTCCAATCTTGTCGAAATGGTGAATGCCGTCACTCTGGATGGTTCAACGTTGCACTTCCTACTGAAAATGGCGTTGTGATCCCCTCATACATCAAATGCATCGACATCCCCGCGGCAGCGTGCACAAGGTTATGGCAGTGATCCATCCATAGTCCGGGATTATTAGCAACGAAAGCGACCTCATACGTTTCACCAGGCTGAACATCTAGTGTATCCGACCACCATGGACTGCCTGTAGAAGGCTTGCCATTGCGGGAAAGGACGAGCACATGGTGACCATGCAAATGCATCGGATGTTCGACATTTCCACGATTGACGAACGTCGTTTTAACCAGATCCCCTTCCTTCACCATGAACATCGGCGCATCTGGGAACACTTTTCCATTCAACGTATAGAGGAAATCGAAATTTCTGTTATAGAAGCCTAGTTTATTATCTAAAATTAATGTGAAATCTCGATCATATTTGCTGCTCGCATCAAAAGGTGTGGCCTTCGGACTGCCATAGGTAAGCGGATCGAAAGCTACGGTTTGCGGCAGCTCAGGAACGTTCCCTTGGCCATCAGTTGACAGAAGAATGCCTCCGTTTTTATTCGTTCCCACATGTAAATAAACAGGATGATCCGGCATGACAAACGTTAGATCAAATCGTCCCCCAGTTGGCACAATGACACGTGTATTGGTCATGAGATCCGGCTTATTCAGATCTGTCCCATCGATAGCCGCCACTTCAAAAGGAGTACCCACGAGCGTATAGGTTTGATTGACCCAATCATCTGTGTTAATGAGTCGCATACGGACAGGCGTCCCAGGAGCGACTATTTGACGGTCCAATTCATCATTGGCGCCAATAGCGAACGTATTCTTCCAACGATGGGTCATAACTGTGATATCTTTGAACGGAATTGTAAATGTTGTTGTATCTGCAACCTCTTTAGGGTCTACAATTAACGCTCCGAAAAGCCCTTTACTTACCGCTTCTTGTGAATCCTGATGGGAATGGTACCAGAAGCTGCCCACCTGTTCAGCGCGAAAACGGTACGTATAGGTTTCACCTGGCATAACCGCATTCTGTGTGGCTCCAGCAACGCCATCTTCGGCGTTTGGTACATCTAAACCGTGCCAATGGGCGGTAACGCCAACATCAATATCTTCGTTCGTTAGCGTGACTTCAACGAGTTCGCCTTCTTTCATACGAAGCTCAGGTCCAGGGATTTGACCATTGTAGGTCCAAGCATCCACCGTTTTGCCCGAGCTGAGTGTGACCGTTTTTTTCTGCGCTACGAGTGTAAAACGACGATCTGGCGTGCCCTCTTTCGGGCCCGTTAGGTCGGCCACTGATACCATGCCCGGCATATTGGACATAGCGGTCATGTCATGACCAGTGTGCTCGCTTACTGCGCCGCCGCCGTAATCATGCGTTCCGCTGGCCATGTCGATCTCGGCTGGCAGTACGCTTTTGTCCATTGCGAATGTAATGAAATAGTAGCCGATACCAGCAGTCACGACGAGAACGCCTGTCATGGCACCAAAGCGCGCCAATAGACGAGGTGCTTGATAGTTAGGTGCTTTACGTACCTGCTTGGCACGCAGATCATGCCTTAACCAAAGTCCAGCGGCTAAGATAATAAAGACTGAGAGCGGAATGGTGATTTCTAACCATTGGAAAGGAACTGGCGGTACAAAGGTGAAATATAATGACGTTACTGCGCTAAGCGCGGTTAATTGATAAGGAAATATAAGGCCAGGGCTAGCGGCTCTATGGAACAAAGCAGGCTCAATCGTGGTACCACTTTCGGCTAAGCTTATCTTGGTTAGCGAGCGAAGCTTCAGCAACTTAGGAACGGCCACGAACCATATGCTCAAAAGAGGAATAACGACTAGCGGCGCTTCTAGGAAGATGCGGTCCTTCCAGAAAATCGGGTCCATATTCATCTGCAGCCAGACAATGGCAGCTACAATTGCTGCTGCAGGAATGATGGGAAACCATGCCCAGAAAAGCAGCTTGCGCGTCTTACGGTGCAGTTTCTCTAAGCTTCCACTGTACAATAATCGGGAAGCCTTGACGCTTCCGATCCATGTGAAAATGACGAATAAAACACTTACGGCTAATATAGTTTGAATACTTGCGTTATACACGATGAAAACCCTCCTAAACTCGATACGTCAAGTATAGTCCCCCTGCCCTGCGCATCAAACCGTCTGGAGACCAATGGGCAACCTAGACTAAAGTTGGGGCTGCTTTTTCAAAAAATACACTAGTAAAAGTTTGGAAATAGTTTGCGTTTTCATAAGTGGTGTGTTATGATAAATCCAATCGACAAATAGAACCTGAATTCACATATTGTAAAGGGTTTTCATTTTTGTTAGTGAACCTTATACAATGTGTGAATTTTTTCTCTTTGAAGAATAAAAAACATGTTAATAATTTTTGGAGGTATTTCACAATGGCTACTGGTACAGTAAAATGGTTTAACGCAGAAAAAGGTTTCGGTTTCATCGAAGTTGAAGGCGGCAACGATGTATTCGTTCACTTCTCCGCAATCCAAGGTGACGGTTTCAAAACTTTGGACGAAGGTCAATCCGTTGAATTCAGCGTAGTTCAAGGTAACCGCGGACCACAAGCAGAAAACGTTGTAAAACTGTAATATAATTAAAAAGACTGCCTTTACTTAAGTAATGGCAGTCTTTTTCAATTTAAAGCTATCTGACGCTTAGTACACTCTAAGGAGGTTTATCCATGTATTCCAGAAAAAAGTCGCTTGAAGAGATGCCTCTAGAAAATGTGACGGTATGGTCTTGTGAAAATGAAGGCTGTAAAGGCTGGATGCGAGATAATTTTGCATTCGATCACGTGCCGACATGTCATTTATGTCAGTCCACAATGGTTCGAAGTGTCAAGTTACTTCCATTAGTTAATAACACGAATAGTGATCAGAAAACGCTCAAAAAGGGCGTACAAATATAGCGTTATAGAACCCGGAGACATAGCTGTCTTCGGGTTTTTTGTGTTACCATGAGAAGAGTGAAATCAGAGACGACGGTGTTAGCAAGAGGACAACCCTCGTCAACCTTTAGGAGGTAGGCATGTCTGTGAAACCTAGAAAACGGCGCCAATGGCCGCTGCTGGTCGGTGCTTGCATCCTAGCTGCTGGTGCGGTCATTTTCATTGGAGACTCACCATTTGAAACATCGACCTCTTCGAATAAGGAGGTACCTGATATCGTAGCGGCAACACCAGTACCAACCCCAACACCTCGTGTAGCTGTGGAGTTCCGCATGCTTGATCTGGATAGAGGCTGGGTGAAGTATGCGGACGGGATGGCTCATACTACGGATGGGGGAGCCCATTGGCAGGAAGCCACAAGTACGGAAGCTCTGCCGACAGATGGCGAAGCGGCTACGAATGGATTGGAAGCGATCACAAAGTTGCTGAGCTTGGAGAGCGGGACTGGGAGTGCGGCGGAAGGAGCTTCAGCTACGGCTACGGCAACCTCAGGAAGCCCGAGCGTGGATATTGTTACGCTGAACGGGACTATGTTTGATGTGAAGCAGTCACAGTTCGTGACGCCGAAGATTGGTTGGGCGCTATTACCAAGCACAACGAATAGCAAAAGCCCACTCGTGCTCACGGTGGATGGTGGGCAGAGTTGGATAGATGGCATGACGGAGGACGCGAAGGCGGCCATTCAAGGGGTGAAAGCCCATTTGACTCAGCTCAAAGCAGAGGCGTTGCTCTATAAAGATGAAGCTGGCGCCAAAGCAGCCATGGGTGCTAACTGGAAGCTCATACCGGAGCAGGCATCGCCGGGAGATATTGTACTTGTGCGCCATAAGGAGCCGGGCAGTATCACTTGGCAGGGCAAAACCTACACACTTCAACCTTATGAAGCGGGATATTTCACGTATTTGCCAATCTCGATGAGTGTGAAGGCAGGCACGTATCCGATTGGTGATCAGACGCTGACCATCAAGGCGAAGAAGTTCGAGACGCAGTATTTGAAGGTTACTGAGCAAATGGAAAGCATGAAACAGGATACGACGCGCATCAACGCCGATCAGAAGAAGATCGATCTGGCGCGCAGCAAGTCGGAGCCGAGTTTCTTGTTTAGCGGGCCATTCGTGAAGCCGGTCGAGGGGATTTTGACCACGCCGTATGGGTACACCCGTTATGTGAACGGGAAATACGACAGCGCGCATATGGCCCTTGATCTGGCCGCCAAAGAAGGCACGCCGATCAAGGCTACGAACGATGGAGTTGTCGCGTTAGCGGAACTCCTGTATTTGACCGGCAATTCCATCTACATTGACCATGGGATGGGGCTGTTCTCTCAGTACGCGCATCTCTCCGAGCTGCGTGTCAAACCTGGCGACCGCGTTAAGCAGGGCGACATTATCGGGCTTGTCGGCACGACGGGCTTTTCCACCGGGCCGCATCTGCATTTTACGTTCTGGGCGCATAATATTCAGGCCAATCCGGACTTATTTTTTAATACAACCCCGTTTCAGTGGGTGAAATGATCGTGATGTGAAATGATCGACAAGTGGAAATCATAAGACTGTTCACCCCTTCTGCGTATGAGCTAGGCTCGACGTGGAGGGGGTTTTTGGCGAGGGGTTTGTGCATCGCCACATACGCACTCATCTACCTCACCCACCACACGCTACTCTTTACTCATTCATCTATCACACGAACCACACGCTACTCTTTACTCATTCATCTATCACACGAACCACACGCCACTCTTACCCCTCATCTACCTCACCCGCAACACGCTACCCTTCTCACACTCAATCACCTCCCTCCCGCCACACTCAAATAAATGGAAAAAATACAGCTAATTCCCCCCTATTCCTTGGAAATTCGCGTTTAGATGGAAAATATGTAGTTAATTCGACGGGTTTTGATGATTTTCTTGTATATGCTCGATTTTAGATGGATATTTTCCAGTTATTTCGCCTAATCGGGGTAAAGCGATGAAATTAGCTGTACAAAATCCAGTTATTTTGCATGGGGAGGTTAGAGTGACAGGGGCTAGTAGTGTTTCACTGACACGCATGGTATAATAAGGAACAAATGTTCTAAAAATGGAGACATGGCATGCTAGCTGTTGTTCAGATATCGGTTCGTTCGCTTGTGGAATATGTGTTTAGCAGTGGTAGTATTGATGCGGAATTTCGGTCGAGCAAGGCATTGAGAGATGGCACGAAGGCGCATCAGAGATTGCAAAAGCAATACGGAGAGTCCGATCAGCATGAAGTGTATGTGTCTGCGGAGATTGCGCATGAGGGGCTTTTATTTGTCATAGATGGGCGTTGTGATGGGCTGCTAAATGGGACTGATGACGGAGATATGCTTACGGTAGATGAAATCAAATCGACTTCCGGAGATATTGCGCTGATTGAAGAGAATTCGTACCCTGTGCACTGGGCACAGGCGATGTGTTATGCGTACATGGTGGCCCATGATCGTGGGCGTAGCCATATGCGAGTTCAGATGACGTATACACAGGTGGATACGGAGGAGACGCGGCATTTTGTAAGGGAAGCAGCTTACGATGAGCTTGAGCAGTTTGTGCAAGAGGTGATTCAGAACTACTATCCATACGCACAAATGAAGTTTGACCATGAGCAGCGCAGAAATCAGAGCATCAAGGAGCTGCAGTTCCCTTTTCCACAGTATCGTGAAGGGCAGCGCAAGCTGGTAGGAGCGGTATACAAAACCATCCAGGACGGGCACAAGCTATTCGCTAAGGCACCAACAGGCATTGGCAAGACGATGTCTACGCTTTTTCCGTCGGTGAAAGCGATGGGGGAGGGCGTGCTGCAGCGGTTTTTTTATTTGACGGCAAAGACGATAACGCGTACGGCGGCTGAGGAAGCTTTTTACCTGTTGCAGGACAAGGGCTTGCAGCTACAGGTGGTGACGCTAACCGCGAAGGATAAAGTGTGTTTGAAAGACGAGGTCAAGTGTACGCCGGCACACTGTGAGTTCGCGGATGGCTACTATGATCGGGTGAATGAGGCGGTGCTTGATCTGCTCAGGCAGGAAACGGTGATGACCCGTTCTGTGATTGAGACGTATGCGCGGAAGCACCGTGTGTGTCCGTTTGAGTTCTCGTTGGACGTGGCTTATGCGGCGGATGCGGTGATTTGTGATTACAATTATATCTTTGACCCGCGTGTGAATTTGAAAAGGCTGTTCGAGGAGCAGAAGCGCAAAACAGCGCTGCTTATTGATGAGTCGCATAATCTGGTGGATCGAGCACGGGAAATGTACGCCAGTGAGCTGCACAAATCGGTTTTTCTTACACTGCAGCGGGAGTTCAAAGGTGCTAGTAAAGAGCTCCATGACGCGGCGAAGGCGATAAATGCGTATTTCATAGCGCTCCGCAAGCAAGTGGGAGATCGTGAGATGATGGTGGAGTCGGGACTGCCGGAATCGTTGTTGGTGCATGTGGAAGCTTTTATAGGGGTTGCTGAAAAGGAATTAGCGAGATCGGCCGGTGGTAACCCGGTGAGTGCGGTACTTTTGGATGCGTATTTTGCCGCGCAAAATTTCGTGCGCATCTCGAAGTTGTATGACGAGCGGTATGTGACGCTGGCTGTGAATGACCGGAACGAGGTCAGCGTGAAGCTCGTGTGCTTGGATCCATCTCATTTGTTGCGGCAAATGGGGAAGGGGTATCGGGCGCATGTGTTTTTCTCGGCGACGTTGTCACCTTTGTCCTATTTCATGGACATGTTAGGGGCAGGAGAGGACGATTACTCTGTGACGGTGCCGTCGCCTTTTGCGAAAGAGCAGCTGGAGGTTTTCGTGCAGCCGCTTTCGACTCGTTATCAGGACCGGGAAAACAGTCGTACGCAGATTGCTCGTTCGATCTATGAGCTGGTCACGGGACGAGCTGGTAATTATTTGGTGTTTTTCCCTTCGTACGCGTATATGAGCAGTGTGTATGAGGCATTTACGGATCTTGTAGGTGAGGCGGCGGATGAGTCGCAGCTCCATGTACTCGTTCAGCAGACCAAGATGACGGAGGAGGAGCGAGAGCACTTCCTATCGGCGTTTCAGGCGGGAGCGGAGATGACGTTAGTAGGGTTTGCGGTGATGGGCGGTATCTTCTCCGAGGGCATTGATCTTGTTGGTGACCGTCTAACGGGCGTCGTAGTTGTCGGTGTTGGATTGCCGCAGCTAGGACCTGAGCGCAATCTGATCAAGGATTACATGGAGCGCACGGGCAAAAACGGCTACGATTACGCCTATGTCTACCCCGGCATGAACAAGGTGCAGCAGGCTGGCGGAAGGTTAATTCGCTCCGAAACGGATCACGGCGTGCTGCTGCTGATCGACGATCGCTACCTGCAGCCGCGTTATCAGCGCTTGCTGCCGGAGGAATGGCGCGACTATAAGGTGCTGCCTGTGCAGCGTTAAGACCTCAACGTAAAAAGCCGCACCCCAAGGTTGACCTTGGAGTGCGGCTTCTTCATGTTCGCTATGATATTTATAGCGACATCTGATAAATTTTCACGACATCGGCGCGAGTCAGCTTCTGGAAGTTGCCGAAATCGCCGTAAATCATAGCCTTATCGGCCATGAGCTCGATGGTGGATTCGTCGATGTTGTAATCAGCCAATCGGCTAGGTGCGCCGATGCTTGTGAAGAACGCGCGCAGTGCCGCGATACCTTCTTCCGCCACTTGCTTGTCGGATTTGCCGGAGGCATCGATGCCAAAGACGCGCTGCGCGAACTGCTTGAACCGTCCCACGTTGGCGTCGAGGTTGTGAGTCATCCAGTTCGGGAAGAGGATGGCTAGACCGCCGCCGTGCGGGATATCATGGACAGCAGAAACCGCATGCTCCAGGTTGTGCGTCGCCCAATCCCCACGGATACCCATGCTTAACGTGCCGTTAAGCGCCATCGTACCGCTGTACAGAATGGTTGCGCGATGTTCAAGATTGTTCAGATCCTCTAGCAATAGAGGAGCCGTGTCGATAACCGTACGCAGAATCGTTTCGCAGAACCCATCCTGTATAGGCGTATTCGTCCCATGATGGAAGTATTGCTCGAACACGTGAGACATAATATCGACCATGCCGTATACGGTTTGATTTTCAGGTAATGATGTTGTATGAGCTGGGTCGAGGATAGAAAATTTCGGGAAGGAATAAGGACTTCCCCAGCCTAGTTTATCGTTCGTTTCCCAATTGGTAATGACGGAACCAGAGTTCATTTCCGAACCAGTCGCAGCAATGGTTAGAACGGTTGCTAACGGGAGTGCGCCTGTTGCTGCTGCTTTGCGCGTAGCGATATCCCAGAAGTCGCCATCGAACTTGGCGCCCACGGCAATGGCTTTCGCACAGTCAATCACACTGCCGCCGCCTACTGCAAGGATAAGGTCGATGTTGTTGCTGCGGCACAGGGCTACACCGCGGTGGACGGTCGTTAATCTCGGGTTGGGCTCAACGCCGCTAAGCTCTACGATGGTTGCTTCTAGTCCTTGTAAGAGATGAACAACCTTGTCATAGATGCCATTGGCTTTGATGCTGCCACCACCATAGACGAGTAAGATATTTTTCCCATACTTAGGTACTTCAGTTGTTAGTTTGTCTAATTGACCTTGACCGAAATGTAGGGTTGTTGGATTATGGAAAGTGAAATTATTCATGATCTTACCTCCTTGAACATATATGGGGGCGTTGGTGCCCCTCTTACTATTGTATAGTAACGATCTGCTAAAAACAAAATTGGCGACGGATTCGTGGTTCGAGAGCATATAAGAAGGACATAGGGACAAGGTATAGAATGAATAAGGGGAATGTCATCTGGTAGGGATGTGATTGCAGCATGGTGAAATTAAGAAAGTCTGACCATATCTTAGAAATTGCATACAGTTGTGTACGTTGGTTCCTTCTTGCTGCTGCATCCTATTTGTATCTGAACTATTACTATAGCGCCTCGCAGAGTCTAACTCTTTTTTGGAGTATGCTTGTAATCGCTATTCTGTATATGGCAACTACGGAGGTGGCTCTGCACTTTACTCCTATAGCTTCTGGTTTCTATCGCATAGTGACACGAGTAGGTGTAGTCATGGATTATGTATCCTTTATTGCTGTTATCATATTGACAGATGGGACACATAGCCCACTTCTCCCAATTGCTTACTTAGTTATTCTTCACGCTTCGATGTATTGGAGCTTCCGAGGATCCATGGTGGCGACGGGGATGATCATCATCGGATATTGCTTCGTAGTTGAGCTAGTGGATGGCGGGTTTCTAATAGACGACATACCCCGACATTTTTTTAATTTTGTCTTCCTACTTATGATTGGCGTCATTGGTGGCATCATTGTAGCAAGGGAGCGGAAGCATTTCATTGAAAAGGGGATTTTTGAAAATTTAGCAAAACAGGATTATTTAACAGGGCTCCATAACCATCGAAGCTTTCAAGAACAGTTGAGAGAGGCTATTGCAAGTAGACGACCACTCACACTTATGATGGGGGATATTGACTATTTTAAGCAAATCAATGATCGCTACGGTCACCAAGCAGGTGATACGGTTTTGAGAGAGATTGGCAGCCTATTAGAGGCGTCCATCCCAAGTACGCAAGGCTGTGCCTTTCGCTATGGTGGTGAGGAGTTTGCGATTATTTTTTATACAGATTCTCAGCATAAGGCGACGGAGCTATTCAACTTATTTCTGGACAAGCTGCGGGCCAAAGTATTTGAGCATGGTAATGATGCATTTCAAGTTACGATGAGTTTCGGAGCTGCACTCCGTGATCGGGGACAAGGGAAGTCGGAGCTGGTCGCCGCGGCTGATGAATTACTTTATGAAGCGAAAACACATGGCAAAAATCAATTGCTATGGGCTCGTACAGAAAGGATGGAGTAGAAACTATGGCAACCTTATCCCCTTATATTTATAGTGCTGACGCGCGAAAGCAGGCTGACTTCTATGTGAGCGTGTTAGGCGGAGAAATTATTAACGTCCAGTCGTATGGCGATCTACCTGGGATGGAAGAGTCGAAGAAGCACCTGGTTATGCATTTGGAACTGCAGGCGCTGGGTCTACAATTCTTCATGGCTGATGCAGGTATAGAGGCCAGTGACCGAGGCAATGGTATGGATTTGGCACTCACCTTCAAGGATGAGGAGGAGGCGCGCAAGATTTATGATGGTTTAGCTATGGATGGCGATGTCATCATGCCATTTGAACGCATGTTCTGGGGAACGATGCTGGGGCGTGTGCAAGATCGTTACGGAGTTATGTGGCAGGTGGCTACTGAATTATAAATGGAACGAAGAGAGCTCCCTTGTGAGAAGCCGTATGGCTATCGTGAGGGAGCTTTTTCCTTGCCCTCTCCGATACTTCTCTCCGCTAACTCTCGTTGTATCGCTCCTCCCGCGACCGGTGTAATTCTAATGGACATAGCAGTCGCTATTGCGACGAAATCAGACAGATTCCTCATTTAACGGACACTAGAGCCGCTATTTACGGTTTTAGAAGTAATATTGCATCTCAATCTGGAGAATAACGGCCGTGTTGTCCGATAGAACAGGCGAATCCAGCCAAATGACCGAATAACGTCATCCGTGTCCGTTAGACGGGAGCGATAGGGAGGATTGGGTTCGAATTCGCCTCCAGATCTCCCATTCCGCCTCAGGACCGATTCGAACGCGTTTATATTCTGTTTAAAATAGGGGAGTATGATCATAACCAGTGGTAGATAACAAATTCATTCACACGGAATTACATCCGATCGGGTAAAGGAGTAGAGATAGATGGCAAAGACGAAAAGAGATCTACCGAAACAAAAAAATGACTGGCGGGGCTTCCTCCGCTTGCTGAAGAGCGCTAATCCGCCTAAACTTTTGCTGAGTATTGCGCTGGGGTTAAGTGTGATCGCAACGCTTGTCTCCTTGGTTATACCGCTATTCACGAAAAATGTGGTCGATAATTTCTCCATTAGCTCACTGAATTGGTGGCAAATTAGCGGGATGGGGCTTGCCTTCATCGCATCGGCTGTTGCTTCTGGCGTAGCCACGTATTTATTGAATTTTTCAGGTCAGCGCGTAGTGGCGGGTATTCGGGATCGCCTGTGGAAGAAACTGCTCGTGCTTCCGGTTAAGTATTATGATAATCATCAAACGGGGGACACGATCTCGCGGATGACGAATGATACGGCCATTATTAAAGGCCTTATTGCTGAGCACATGGCTGGGTTTATTACGGGCACCATTTCCATTATCGGGTCTATTATCGTGCTCTTGTATATGGATTGGAAAATGACACTGATCATGTTCAGCATATTCCCGATTGCTTTCCTTATCCTTTTTCCATTAGGTATGCAAATGTACAAAATTTCTAAAGGCATGCAAGCCGAAACGGCTAATTTCACGTCGGTGTTGAATCGGGTATTATCTGAGATTCGTTTGGTGAAGGCTGCCAATGCAGAGCCTGTGGAGTACAAGGAAGGTAGCGCAGGGATCCAGACGTTGTTCAAATTTGGACTAAAAGAAGGCAAAATTCAAGCCTTGATGTCGCCGCTGATTATGTTTGTCATGTTGATGATGTTCGTCGTCCTCTTCGGGTATGGTGGCACACGCGTAGCGTCAGGAGCGATATCTGCCGGTCAGTTGGTCGCTTTCATGCTGTATTTATTCCAAATTGTGATGCCGATTACGCAGATTACTCAATTTTTCACGCAAACTCAGAAAGCGATGGGCGCAACAGATACCATTCTTCAGGTGCTGGATCATGAAGAGGAGGATCCGCACGTAGGTTTACCCGTTAAAGATGCTTCCCAATCCCTGCATTTCGAGCATGTATCGTTTGGTTATAAAGAGGGTGAATCGGTTCTCAAAGATGTTAGCTTCACGATGGAATCGGGTAAAGTTACCGCGATTGTAGGGCCGAGCGGAAGCGGGAAGACGACGATGTTCTCGTTGCTGGAACGTTTTTACTCGCAGCAAGAGGGTAACATCTCACTAGGCGAAGCAAGGATTGGTCAGTACTCGCTCGTCTCCTGGCGCAGCCAGATCGGCTATGTATCGCAGGAAAGTCCGCTCATTGCGGGGACAATTCGGGATAATATTTGTTATGGCTTGCAGCACGAAGTGACAGAAGAGGCACTGAAGCGGGCTTCCGAGATGGCCTATGCGGATGGTTTCATTGAAGAGCTTCCGCAGAAGTATGACACGGAAGTCGGAGAGCGCGGAATCAAGCTGTCAGGCGGACAGCGGCAACGGATTGCTATTGCCCGGGCGCTGCTGCGCGATCCGAAGATTCTCATGCTGGACGAAGCGACATCAAGCTTGGATAGCAAATCAGAGGTCGTCGTACAGCAAGCGCTGCAGAATTTGATGCAAGGACGTACAACCTTAGTCATTGCCCATCGTTTATCTACGGTCGTCGACGCGGATCAGATCGTGTTTCTCGACAAAGGTGTCGTTACAGGCCGCGGCACGCACCAAGAGCTTATCGAGTCACATGAGATGTATCGTGAGTTTGCTACCCAACAGCTGCAGATACAAGAGCAATTGATTGCAGAGCATTCACTGCTGACAACTGAATTGGCGCCAACTGAGCAAATCCATTCTTGAATGACAAAAAGCCTCTACACCCATGAAATGACGGGGTAGAGGCTTTTTGTTCGTTCGCGGCATTAGACGCCACCCAGTTTTCCCTTCATTAGCACAGCAATCTGCTGCTCCTGATCTCCCTTAAGCTCCAATTCTCGAATAATGCGCTCTTGGCGCTCTACGGGCTGATTCTGGCTGAGCTTGGCCTTGCCTTCGATGCTGGAAATCGAGAGCCGGAAGGCTTGTATCCCTTTGCTCAGCCCAGCAATCAAGTGAGGATCAACGCTGTCTAAATCATACGGGCTGTCGGCCCTCTCATACTTGCTGGTTAGCTGCCGTAAGACGCGTAACACGTCTTGATCGTCGTGAATGAGCTCGACCTTGCCATACACATGAACGGCCATATAATTCCACGTTGGGACAGCGGCAGCCGTTCCATACCAGGAAGGCGAGATATAGCAGTGGGGACCTTGGAAAATGACCAAAACCTCCTGCCCCTCGATATCCACCCACTGTGGATTAGAACGAGCGAAGTGCCCATATAGGCACTGCTCCTCAGCACTCAACATTAGGGGGATATGAGTCGCGAAGGGGCGCTCCTGATGTTGCGAAACGACCGTAGCGAAGCTATACGCTTCGATGAGGTCATACATCTCCGACAGCTCTTCTATTTTAAAATGGGAGGGTGTGTACATGGCTGCACCTTCTTTGTCTTAGCATTTTAGCAATAGTATAGCAACCATTATGGTATATAAAAAGTGCCAATTTCTTCGATTTTGAGTAGACCACTATTGTTGCTTACGAAGTGTGTACAGGAGGTCGCAACCCTAATGTCGAATACCTAACCAACTACGCAATTCAAGAGGAGGCAATAGAATGGAAAAAGTTCGTTGGGGAATTATTGGCTGCGGTGATGTGACGGAGGTCAAAAGCGGCCCAGCCCTGCAGAAGGCAGAAGGCTCGGAGCTAGTCGCGGTAATGCGCCGCAATGGGGCACTAGCAGAGGACTATGCGAAGCGGCATGGTGTGGCAAAATGGTACGATGACGCCGTGGCGTTAGTCAACGACCCAGATGTAAATGCGGTCTATGTCGCAACGCCGCCAGGATTCCATCACGAGTATACGTTACTCGCTGCCAAAGCAGGAAAGCCTGTCTACGTGGAGAAGCCGATGGCTAGAAATCACGCAGAGTGTCAAGAAATGATCTCCGCTTGTGAAGAAGCGGGCGTGCCTTTATTTGTGGCGTATTATCGCAGAGGGCTCCCTAAATTCGTGGAGATCAAGCGTCTGATTGATAGTGGGGTGATCGGGGAGGTCCGTTTCGTACAATCCACCTACCTGCAACCGATGAGAGAGTATGAAGAAGGACTAGAACCGTGGCGCATTCAGCCTGAACTGTCCGGTGGCGGACTATTCGTGGACTTGGCGAGCCATGCACTGGATATCCTTGATTATATATTGGGGCCGATCGGAGAGGTCAAAGGATTCGCAAGCAATCAAACTGGCAAGCAAAAGGTCGAAGATATCGTAACAACGAGCTACGCATTTGAATCCGGTGTGATGGGTACAGGGGTATGGAGCTTCAATGCGTTCACACGCCTAGATTTGAATGAGATTGTGGGTAGCCTTGGTAAACTATCGTTCTCTACGTTTAGTGGTGATCTGCGCATTGAAACCGCAGATGGGGATGTTCAAGAACTGACGATTCCCAACCCTCCACACGTTCAACAGCCGCTGATTCAGAAGATTGTTGATGATCTCCGAGGCATCGGGCAAAGTCCTAGTACGGGTATAACAGCTGCACGTACGAATCGTGTGATGGACGAATTGCTGCGCGACTTCTACCGCGCATAAGTATAAACGAAAACCCCAGCCTAATGTGAATGACATCAGGCTGGGGTTCTTTATTCATGCATTAGGCTTTCGGGCTCGGCGTTGCTACAATAGGAGCAGGTGCCGACGCAGAAGGATTGTCGGGTGCTAAGGAACGCTTGTTAAGGAACAAGCTGAGCGGCAGAGCGACCAGAACAATAAATGTGGCAAGCAAGTATACGTCATTGACACTCATCGTGAAGGCGTGAGTACCAATTTGCACTTTGTCCGTCATCCCGCCGGTAGCAAGATCCTTGCTATGTGTTGCGGTTTGGGACGATAAAACGGAAGTGAATAGGGCAATCGCGAAGGACCCGAATACGTTACGAACCCAGTTATTAATCGATGTTGCATGGCCAGAAAGAGTTCTCGGAATTTGCTCCATCCCTGCATTACTTGCAGGCATCGTAGCGAAGGCAATCCCGACGTTCCGAACGATCATCCAGAACACAATATAGCCGCGTGACACGTCTGTACTTAACCAACTGAGTGTGAGCGTACCAATCGCAATTAAGGAAATACCGATAAAAATTAGAATACGAGGCCCAACACTGCTATACAGCTTGCCTACGATTGGCATACAAAGTGCCATCACGAGGGAGGCAGGTAATAGAATTAATCCTGTATCCAAGGGAGTAACATGCTGAATGTTTTGCAAGAAAATTGGTGTCAGGAAGGTACCAGAGTACAAGCTTATCGTAACAATACTGGAAATAATGAGTGATAGCGTATATCTCGAGTTTTTCAAAACACGGATATTCAATAATGGGGAGTCAGCCTTAAGTTCTCTCCAAATGAATAGCAGAAGGACTAGGAAACCTGTTGCAAATAGACCAATAACACGTCCTGATGACCATCCCCAAGCATGTCCTTGGGAGAAGCCGACGAGCAAGGCAAGACTGCTGACAACGACAGTGAGTAAGCCGATTAAATCGAACCTTTTTGGAACAGAAAGACGGTAATAAGGGATTAATTTGAAAACGAGAATAATAGCAACAATGCCGACAGGTACGTTCATGAGGAACAACCAGTGCCAGCTCCAATTTTGCAATAGCCAACCGCTCAATGTAGGCCCGATTGCTGGCGCCATCATAGCAGACAAGGACCAAAGTGAAATCGCGATCGGTTGCTTGTCACGCGGGATAACTTGATACACAATCGTCATGGTAGCTGGCATAATTAGACCGCTGAAAGCCCCTTGAATAATACGGAAAGCAATCAGGGATGAAGCATCCCATGCTAACGCACATAGGAGTGAAAATACGGTAAAACCAATCAACGCAATCGCGTATAATCGTTTGTAGCTGAATTTCTCCCCGAAATACCCTGTAATCGGAGCGATCGTACCGCTTGCGAGCATGAAACCAGTAATTGTCCATTGGATTTTGCTCAAATCTGTATGGAAATGATCACTAAGAATCGGTATCGCGATATTAATCGTACTCATACTTAGAATCGAAACGAACGATCCGAAGAAGATAGCGATCATTATTGGCCAGAAGCGCACTTGCTGTAACTCATCCTTACTCAAAATAATGCCTCCACTCTATCCATTGATCTTACCGATAGTATTCTCTATAATTTGAATGAAAATCATCATACTACCGATATGTTTATATGTCAATAATGACATAAAGGAGGAGCGGAAATGAATACCCTTTCATATGGATTACTAAGCCTTTTAACCAAAAACTCCCGTTCGGGGTATGAGCTTATGCAACATATACAGCCTTTTTGGTCAGCCAAACATAGCCAGATCTACCCCTTATTAGCACAATTAGAGCAAAAGGGGCACGTCGCTTTCGTACATGTTCCTCAATCCGATAAGCCAGATAAGAAAGTGTACTCCATCACAGAGCAAGGGAAGCAGGCATTACGGGGTTGGATCGCTGAGCCAACGGATGAACCTGTGACAAGGGATGAGCTTGCCCTTAAGGTGTACTGCATTGGATTAGTGGATAAAGAACAGGCGAGGAAGATGCTCGCGGTACGCGAAGTATATTATAAGAAGAAAAAAGAGCGATTCAACCTCCTGATGGATAAGCTCCAACAAGGAAGTGATAAACCGCTCGATCAATTAGAGATTGAAGATGATGCATTCGGCATGTATGTATTGGTACATAAAGCCACAATGAAAGTAGATACGGATTTATATTGGTGTGAGTGGATGAAGGAGAAATTGAAGTGATTTGAAGTATTTTCAAGTGATCCTAACTGCCGATTTCCTGTATGACGGTTTGGATTTTCTGCAGACGAATGTATTCGGACTTCTCTAATTGCGGTCGGAAATAAGCATACAGATAGGCCGCATCCTCGAACGTCAATGCAGGGTAGCAGACGACCTCTTGTACTACGAGCGGATTATCCATGATAACCTGCCATTCTCCGGCTCTCTCTGCTTGAGGGATGTTTGCGAAAATGTGTTTCTTGGCAGCTAGGGTACTTTCGAGCTCTGGCCAAATCTTCTCCCAAGATGGACTGAAATCAACAGGTTCAGGAAAAAGTCGCTTTGCTTTCGCAACGGACTGTTCGACGATGTCCATTTCTGTGTCCCCCGCGGCTTTGATCGCATCCGTGAGACTGTCGAGTAACCGCCTGAAACCTGCGAATCCTTCCGAGAGTACCTCGCGCCTAAATAGGGCTTCCGCTTCCGCGGTAGTCAGCTTGTTGAAATCCGCCAATGTGTTATTTGTCATACAGGCCACAACCCCCCAAACTGTTCCTTTTCCCAAATTTATCATAAATCATTTTCCAAATAAAGCCCTTTCATTTCATAAAATAAGCTTCTGGTTTAAATTGAGTTTATATTGCTCCTTTATACTAATTTCTATCATAAACACATTCTATATGCAGACAATAACATCAAGAATCGAGGCTGAACATAAATGGCACCTATTATGATCGTAGATGATGATCCGTATATTCGTGAGCTTGTCCGCGTGTTCATGCTGAACGAGGGCTTCGATGTCGTCGAGGCCGAAGATGGCGTCCAAGCGCTCAAGAAGCTGCAAACCGTCCAAGTCGATATGGTTATTCTTGATGTGATGATGCCGAACATGGACGGATGGGAGCTGTGCAAGGAGCTTAGAGAGCATTATGATGTGCCGATACTCATGCTAACGGCCAAAGGAGAAACGGCGCAGAAGGTCAAGGGCTTCGAGCTCGGCGCAGACGACTACCTCACCAAGCCCTTCGAACCGCTTGAGTTGGCGATGCGAGTGAGAGCGCTGCTGAAGCGCTATAAAATCGCTTCCTCGCAAACGATTCAGGCTGGCGATTTAAGCATGAATCGCAAAACCTATGAAGTCACCATTGGCGCAGAGAGCATCACGCTGCCACTCAAGGAGTTCGAACTGCTTTACAAGCTCGCGAGCTACCAGGGCAAAACTTTCTCGCGCGATCAGTTGATCGAGCAGATTTGGGGCTTTGACTATGAAGGCAACGAGCGAACCGTTGATGTGCATATTAATCGGCTGCGTGAGCGATTTCCTGAGGAGCGGCACGCTTTTCGCATCGCTACAATTCGAGGCTTGGGCTATCGGCTGGAGGTGCTGAAATGAATCATCGGCACAGAGCAGAGAGAAGAGAGCGGAGAGAAAGACAGAAGAAGCGGAGAATGAGCCAGAATAATAAGCAGTCCATTCTCCAACGAATAGGCGGCTTCTTTTTCGGCTTAGGGATATTTATTCTTATTATCGTGTATTGGTTAGCTGCCTTCTATGGCACGGAGTATCTCTACGAACATCTGGGGAAACGCCCTGCGGAAGTCATCGTGCAATTGATCAACTGCATCGGAGGCATGTTCTTCTGGGGGATTACTATGGCCATTCTTGGCCAATTTATGAGGAAGCATCAGTTAATTTTCTTCCAAAGTTTGAATCAAGCGATCCGAAGCATGTCGAGAGGGGACTTCAATGTGTTGGTGGATGATAATCCTCGAAATGGACCCTTCGTGGAGTTAGCGGAGTCGATCAATCAAATGGCGACCGATCTCGGGCAATTAGAGAAAATGAGGCAGGAGTTTATTTCCAACGTCTCTCACGAGATTCAGTCGCCTTTAACGTCCATTAGCGGATTCTCCCGCGCACTGCAGAATGATCAGCTGTCGCCGGAGGAGCGTAAGCATTATTTGACTATCATTGAAACGGAAAGTGTACGCTTATCCAAGCTCAGCGAAAATTTGCTGAAACTGACTTCCTTGGAGTCGCAGCATCATCCTTTTGAACCGAAAAGCTATCGTTTGGATAAACAGTTGCGCAATCATATCCTCGCTTGTGAGCCGCAGTGGGTAGATAAAGATATTGAAATGGACATCGAGCTGGATCCAGTAACCGCCCAGGCCGATGAGGATCTACTCAGCCAGGTATGGACAAACCTCATCCACAACGCAGTGAAATTTGTACCAGTTGGCGGAACGATTCGTGTTCGAGTGGTTAGTAATGGGGAAGAGGCTGTAACGCGGATATCGAATAATGGGCCTAACATTCCAGAAGAGGATCAGACGCATATTTTTGAACGTTTTTATAAAGCGGATAAATCTAGAAATCGCATGGCAGGAGGCAATGGGCTGGGCTTGTCGATTGCGAAGAAAATCGTGGAGATGCATCATGGGTCGATCACGGTGGAAAGCGGAATGGAGGAACTGACTTCTTTCATTGTCCGATTACCGATTGTTCAGAAGGCACAGATACCCAACATTTAAAATCGTATGAACGCAAATAGAGGCCCCCGCTTATCCATGATAACCGGAGGTCTCTATGAGTCATTTTGCCTATTCAATTGTTCTTCCGCACACTCCATTCCCCGAAAATTCGCAAGTCAGTTGCTGCAATCGATACGTTCGCCTCAAAGTTAAAGTGTCCTTTCCTCTTCGTTAATTGCCCATTTAATCAACCATACGACAAGTCCCTCACTACTGTTCCTTTCCTAATGTGATGACCTGCCTGATCTGATTTCCTGCATGCTGGATGAACGAGTGGGACGTTCCTGCACTTGGTTCCTGTCGTTTAGAACGCAAGTGAGTAGCATGCTTCGCTAACATGGTCCAATGGACTATCCCCTCTCTTAGAAAGTCTGTAAGGCTCTTCGTTGTTACTGCACCGTGTGGTGCGGGTTGTCCTCTCTGTCTGCCTTGGATTTATAATAGCCTATTATTAAAATATTGTAAATATTCAGATTATTCAAAAATCGGCACAAATATGCCTATTTTTTTGTTTTTCCTTGTAAATGCTTGCGTATTCGTGGAATTGCTCACATTGCTTTCTTACGTTCGAATTCTTTGAAACGAGTGCCCTGAAAAGTTAAATTCCCTATATCCCCCTCGGCCATATGGCCAAACTGCTGCCGGCCTATCCACAATTCCATTCTGCTCCGGTCTTCAAACTCAAAAGTAACAAAGTAGGAGGTGTTCGAATTTAAATTACTGGTGTTTCCGGAGAGTTGAATCCGTTTGGCAACAACCTTACAGAATCGATCTTGAATGGGGGCATTGTTATTGGATGTCCAGACCGAAAGAGATTTGATAATAATGGATAGAAAGATGCCAACCACGAGAATAAGGATGAGGATGAAGAGGATAAGGACAAGCGTACTTAAAGCTCCTTCATTTAACCCAGCTAGCACAAGTAAGCACTCCTTCGCAGATTTGATAGAATAGGTGAAACGACTTTCTCCTAGCTAGAGGAACCGTTTGACGAAACGATAGCCGGTTTCATGAAAGCCGATGGGCGGTTGGGTGGTTCGGGAAATGTCAGTGGATTCTACATCCGTCAACCACATCATGCCAGCGCAGTTATGATCACTTGCCAGCTGTTCGGCATAGCTTCTCAACTGTGCCAAAGGTGCTTGGTTACTATCGGGATCTTGCTTAAAGGAAATAACCGAAATTTCACTAAATGTTACATTGTGTGCGGCATGATCTCTGCGGATACGAAAGCTTAATGTACCGAGAATCCGATTCTTTTCTTCAAAGACATATAGCAATTCGTCTGGGTTGTCGCGCATGTTATGCAGCCTATTTTCAATATGTAAAGGGGAAATCAGTTTGCCAGTAAGATGAGAAACAAGTGAACTAATTGCTGATGTATCCTGGGGTGTTGCTTCACGAATGCATGTAGTCATGGGTATCCTTCTTTCTAATAACAAGTTATATTGCTAATTGTACCATATATTGGAACATTAGTTCTATATTTATGAAAAAAATGTCAATTTTTTACGTATAAGGACAATGTTTAATGAAATGCAAAAAAGCGCAGCAAGAATTCATCTTGATACGCTTTTTTTTGGTTATAAACGGGACTTAGGCTTGAGAAAGAATGGTGTTTAACGTTGTGCGATCGCTGGCCTGTACTAACTTGATCAGCAGTTCCTTGGCAGCGGCGTAATCATCGACGTGAAGAATCGACGCAGAAGTGTGAATATACCGCGCACATACCCCGATCACAGCGGATGGAATCCCACTGCCTTGTACGTGCACCTGTCCCGCATCCGTTCCGCCTTGCGAGATGAAGTACTGATACGGGATCTTATGCGTCTCCGCCATATCCAGGATGAATTCAACCATCCCACGGTGGGTAATCATCGTGGGATCGAAGATCCGCAGCAGCGCTCCGCGCCCTAGCTGCCCGAAAGCTTGGCGGTCGCCGGTCATATCCCCGGCTGCACTAGCATCCAACCCGTAGAACAAGTCCGGCTGAATCATATTCGTGGCCGTTCTTGCGCCGCGCAGGCCGACTTCTTCCTGTACGGTGGCTCCCGCGTACAGGACGTTCGGGAGCTTCGGCCCGCCGTGAAGCTCCTTCAAGAGCTCAATCGCGAGGCCGACGCCATAGCGATTGTCCCAAGCTTTGGCCATAATCCGCTTCGGATTAGCCAGGGGTGTGAACGGGCAGATCGGCACGATCTGCTGCCCGAGCTTGATGCCGATGGCGATGGCATCGGCTTTGTCTTCCGCGCCGATGTCAATGTACATCGTCTTGATGTCTGCAGGCTTGCTGCGCGCAGCCTCGTCCAGCAAGTGCACCGGAACGGAGCCGATCACACCGATGATCGGTCCGTTTGCCGTCATGATCTGCACGCGCTGCGCGGGCAGCACTTGACTAAACCAGCCGCCGAGCGGCTGGAACTTGACTGTGCCGTGCTCGGTGATGCCGTTGACGATGAAGCCTACCTCGTCGAAGTGGCCCGCCACCATGATGCGCGGTCCTGCCTCATCGCCGCGCACAACCCCGAATAGGCTGCCGAGCCCGTCTTGTACGAACTCATCCGTATATTTAGCCAACTCGCCGCGTACAAATGCACGGATCTCTCGCTCAAAGCCAGGTGCAGCTTGCATTTCGGTTAACGTTTTAAAAAGTGCTAAAGTTTCAGTATTCATTAGGTAACCTCACTCACTTCGTGTGGATTGTAGGACAATATGAGAACTATTTTACCACATATGGAAGGTTAAGTTTTTGGTACCCGAAAAATGCCTATTTACAAAACTAATGATATTAGTTATTATACTAATATAAATAGTTAACAGGAGGCGTTTAACATGAAAATAACGCGAATCGGACATCTGTATCAGCTGGCTTTTATGCCTAGGTTTTTCCCAGTGAATTGTTACTTGGTAGAGGAAGAGTCCGAATTAACCCTGATTGATGCGGCCTTACCATTCAGTGTGAAAGGTATTCTACAGGCGGCGCAGCAAATTGGGAAGCCGATTACACGTATCGTTCTAACACATGCGCATGGGGATCATATTGGTGCATTAGACGGTTTGAAAAAAATGCTGCCACAAGCTCAGGTCTACATCTCCAGAAGAGATGCGAAGCTGTTGGCGGGGGATGTGGCGTTAGAAGCGGGTGAGCCGCAAACCCCGATTAAGGGCGGCATTCCAAAAGGGATTCAGACGAAGCCCGATGTGTTACTGGCTGATGGGGATCGGATCGGGTCCTTGCAAGCTTATGCAGCTCCTGGTCATACACCAGGTTCCATGGCTTTCCTTGATGTACGGAGCCGGGCGTTGATCGCTGGGGATGCTTTTCAAGTGCGAGGCGGAGTAGCGGTATCAGGTGTTGTGAAGTGGAAGTTCCCGTTCCCAGCGCTGGCGACTTGGAGTAAGGAAGCTTCCTTGGCAAGTACGCGTAGATTGAGACAGCTAGAGCCTAGCTTATTGGCAGTCGGACATGGACGGATGATTGAGCAACCGGTAGCGGTGATGGATGCTGCACTCGACGAAGCGACTGCAAAATTCCAAGGCGTATCAGCGTCAATTTAGAAAGAGGGGCACTAGATGGCGATTCGACAAGGATTAGATGCAGAAACGGTTTTGCAAGCGGCAATAGAACTTGCTAATCAACAAGGGGTTGAGCAGCTTTCGCTGGCAGCGCTGGCGGGCCAACTCCATATTAAAACACCTTCACTTTACAATCACATTAAAGGTTTGCCTGATCTGCGCATGCAGCTATCGAAGCGGGGCCTTGTCCTCGTGAAAGAGGCGATGGTTGAAGCCGTAATTGGTAAAGCTGAGGATGAAGCCTTGCTGGCTGCGGGTGTGGCTTATGTGGAGTTCGCTCGAAAGCAGCCGGGTTTGTACGAGGCGATCTCAGCGCTGCCTGATTATGAAGATCCCGAGTTGAAAGAAGTCGGTGCTGGGGTTGTGACCTTCTTGTTGCGCATCCTTGCGCCCTATGGACTCAGTGAGGAAGATGCGCTGCATGTGGTGCGCGGTTTCCGGAGCATGGTGCATGGATTCGCCTCGCTCGAGCATCGGAATGGCTTCCGCATGGGGCTGGATCGGGATGAGAGTTTGCGCCGGTTGTTGCAGACGTATCTACGGGGGCTGCGTGCTGATGTGGGGCGTGAGAAGTAGCGTGATGCTTATTTCTCATCACGCACATGATTCTGCCTTCTGCTCCACCTAACTTCTTCCCAACTTAGCGAAGAGCGCAAGCCCGCATGGCCAACTAAATGGAAAAAGTACAGCTGAAATAGACGTATTTCATGAAATTGGATGACTAGATGGAAAAAGTCAGGCTGTCGAGTAAAGCGCTTTCATGAAACTTTCAATACCCTCCAATTTGCTTTCCACGCATATTTACATGCAATAAAAAAGATCCCCCTTTTGTTTGCGCACTTCGCAAGCTGTCGGGCGATCTTTTTTATGTTTTGTGCTACTGC
>NZ_JBFRGR010000025.1:0-102029 GCF_052115445.1 Paenibacillus sp. 2RAB27 | reverse complement strand
ACGTAATGGCAAAACTTTGAGCGCCTTGACGGTACGTTGTATCGTCGTACGTTGTCGTCGTTGCCGCTGTGATGGCTGTCGGTACCACACCCGCACCAAATGTCGGCGCAATCGCCATCGCCGTGCTCAATCCCGTGGACGTGCTGGCTGCTTCCAATCCAATATTTTTAAACGGCTGGCCATTGGTTGTCAATTGATCGTAGTCAATAGTTACCGTGTAATTCGACGTTGCGAATACATTCGCCGTACTTCCCAACACGATGTCCATCGTTTTGTCATCCACCCAAACGACCGTTGAGTTCCCCCATGTCCCGTTCGACAATAGGACTGCAGTCGCCAAATCACCCGCTGTAATCGACTGGTTCGTCGGAATGTCAAACACGATTCGGACGGTATCACTTGCTTCCGGCCCTACGTGTCCTCCATCGTTATGCCCTGTTACACTGACTAGACCCGGTTGTTGCGTACCAAAGCTTCCCCCAATAGATTGGGAAATCAAAGCTGGAGCAACCGTTTCTCGCGAGTAATCGGAGAGATTTTCATTGGTTGTATCATAGGTTACAGTATCGCCTACTACAACAGTTGCTCCCGTGCCTAACGTTACACGAAGTGTCGTCGAATTTTGCCATACCGCGTTACCACCTGTACCTAACGTGTTCCTGGAGATTGTTGACAATTTCGCAAACGTCGCCGTATCCCCGTTCACTTTGTTCGTTGGCGCATTAAAGACGATGTCAAAAGACTGCCCGCTTTGGCGGTAAGTCGTGTTATCGTAGTTCGGATCAGCCGAAGTGATCGCTAATGTATCGTTTCCGAACGTACCCGCATCAATCAAATGTGCAGATTCACTAATTGCGCTTGTACCCGCTACATTCTTCAATCCTGAACTAGAGGCGACAGTGATTGTATCCCCCTTAAACAACACAGCATCTGCATCCAAATTAACAACTAAAGTTTTATTGTCAGTCCATGAAACGGTAGGTGCAGTTCCTAAAGTTCGTCCAACAGGAAGCGTCAATGCCGAAAGTACATTGCTAGTATTAATAGCTTGATTCGTCGCAATATCAAAAGCAATCGTTACTGTATCCCCAGCGCCAGCGCCGTTCTCGGATGCACCCGCTTCCGCTGCCGTGATGCTTGTAATTGACGGAATTTGCAAATTCGCAAACGAAATCGCTACATTACCAGGGATTCCGTTTGCTTTGTACGCATCGGCATAGGTAACGATCATATTGTTGTTGTATGCTGCAACATTCAATTCCGCAGGGGTTGCGGAGTCATTTGTTGCAGTTGTAACAGGCTTAAATTGCCCTTTGAAAAAGTTCGTGTTTACCCCTGTTTCCGTCAATGTCAACGTAAAACCTGTCGGGTCATCCACAGAAGTCACATTAACAGTCGTTGTTTCCGCAACTGACGAACTTACATTTAAGTCCGTATCGTTCAATGATACTTCGATAACTTCATGTCCGCTTTCGTTCAACCTCTGGTATGACAAAATACCTGTCATCCGGTCTTTACGATCCGTTGTTGCCGTTACAGCTACGTTCGTCGCGTTATTAGCTTGCGTAGCATCTGTATAAGTGATCGTGATCGGCTCAAGATTCGTATTAACGCCTATCGTCTTTGGCGTCGTCACTGGGTCAGAAGCTACCCCTGTTTTGAACGTCCCTGTAAATACCCCAGTATCACCAGTTTCCGTTAATATAACTGTAATACCCGTTGTATTATCCGTAATACCTGACTTTACAGTAACTGTAGGCGCGTCTGCCGTACTGTTATTAGCAAGCTCCAAATCGGACACGGTGATCGTTGCAGTTTCACCTATAACTAAATGAGATTTATCAACAGTAACTGTTGCCGTCGTATGGTCTTTACGGGTTACGAGCTGTGTAAGTGAGCTTATCCCACCAGAACTATTGCGAAGATCTGTATATGCTACCGTTACCGTATTGCCGTTCGTTACACCGATTTCTTTTTCGGAGGCATTAGTCGATGCTTGCATCGTATAGGTCCCTATAAAAGTTCCTGGAGTACCAACACTTTCTGTTAAATCCAGATTAAACCCAGTCGAATCGTCAGTAGAACTAATATGGACATTGGCATGCTCCTGGCCGCCCGTTAAATTCAGATCATTGTCCACTAATGTAACCGTAATTGCTTCATTAAATGCCGCTTTAGTCGGCAAAACAGTAAGTGTTGCTGCAGAGTAATCCTTGCGGATCAACGTGCTAGTAATAGTGGCAGGAGTATTGAGGTTATATATTTTCGAATCCGCATACTCTATGAGAAAACTGCTGTTATTAGCAGGGGAAATACCGCCAGCCCCTACTGTAAACGTTCCGGCAAACACCCCAGTGTTTACGCCCGTTTCTGTTAAATTGAGAGAAACACCAGCAACAGTTACAGCTTGTGTCTGAGCGGTAGTCGCATTAGTGTTCAAATCAAGATCGGACAACTCCACTCGAATGACCTGACCATTGCGTACGAGACCGTTTAAACCCGAAATAGAAGCGTTAGTGCCGTTAGTGCCGTCAGTACCTTTGTCATAAAAACTCAAAATACCAGTCGTATGATCTCTTCTGGTAATGGTTGCAGCAATCGGATTAAGCGTAGGAGAACCGGTATTCGGATCTACGATAGTTACCTGATTATTGTTCTGCACCTTTATTTCATTAGCGTTAGCAGTATCTGCTTCTACCAGTTTCAAGGAACCTGTAAAAATACCAGAGTTGACATCTGTTTCTGTAAGCGTCAAGCTAAAAGATCCTCGAGTATCATCAGGAGAAGAAACTTTGACTGTGGTCGTTTCCGCAACGCCAATATTGGCGTTCAAGGAACCGTCACCATCATTCGTATTGACAGTAACCGTTACACTCTCTTCCGCAGCCGCATACGATGAACTGATCGACAGCGAAGCTGCAGTAGCAGCATAAGCCGTTTGAACAGGTAAAAGCGGCAAAAGAGACCCCACCGCCATAATTCCTCCAGTGATGACAGCCGTCTTGTTTTTAGATGAAGTGCCCTTACTTCTTCGCTTAAACTTGGCGCTTGGCTGATTGACTTCTTTTTCATCTTGGTTGTGATTGTTGTTATCCGACATGTTAGCCTCCTATAAATGCAATCAAATTTTACTTAATCTATGATAAATTGAGAGAATAACCAGTCTGTCAACAAGCTACATTTGGCCTAATGCGTTGCAGCTGAAGCCAAACGTTACGCAAGCTGTCCTGACGGATGGCATGCATCATCTCTTCAAACATTGTTGAAATTTCTTTTTCAAACTGTATGTAGGGATCCATGTTGCCATAGGCCTGTAAGCCGACACCCTTTTTAACATCTTCCACAGCTTCTATGAAATTCATCCAGTGAAGATCCAAGGCTGAAATCATCGCCTGCCTTCCCACCTGATGAACGCTCTCACCGCAAAGCTCCGTTATTTCCTCGAAAATCAAGGAAATCTGAGAGGCAAGACTCACTGTTATGGTATCTGCCGTCACCTCATCTTGGCATTCCAGCTTGAGGGGCCTCCGATCGGGAAAAACACTTCGAACAGCTGCCATAATCCCCGCAAAATTCAACGGCTCCGCTGAGTTCGAGAAGAAGCCCTGAACAATGTTCAAAATCACATCTGGTATAGAGTCTGTTAACTTGGCATGTACCTCTTCTGCTTCCAGAAGCGCGTCCCTCATCGAATACATCGCCAATCTTTGAAGATTAAGCACATAATCGAAGGCAAGGAGTTGTTTTCTCATGAAAAAATGTTGCGATTCCACTTGTTTTTGAGCGTCACTGATTCCTTTGAAATAATGTTTTCGAGGGATAGGCTCTAACAAATCGAAATTAGCGTTTTCCAATTCATCCAACAGTCGTTCCGGATAATACTGCCATAACATTTCGTCTTCCAACGAAGCATAAAACCTTGAATAGCCCGGGTCTCCTTGACGCCCACTGCGTCCACGAAGTTGGTTGTCGATTCGAGAAGATTCATGGTGGGAAGTACCTAAAACATATAGCCCGCCAAGCTCTTTTACCCCAGGCTCAAGTTTGATGTCAACCCCTCTTCCAGCCATGTTCGTAGCAATCGTGACTGCGCCATACGCCCCTGCCTGTTCAATGATTTTCGCTTCCTCGTCAATATGCTTTGCATTTAATAATCGATGTGGAATTCCTGCTGCGGTAAGCATAGAGCTTACATATTCGGACCTTTTGATATCTGCTGTTCCAACAAGCACAGGCTGTCCTGTTTCATGGATACGTCTTATATCTTTTATGACTCTATTAAATTTCGCTTCTTCCGTGAAAAATAATAGATCTCGCAAATCTTTGCGAATGACAGGTCTATGGGTAGGAATTCTCACAACATCTATACCGTAAATATCACGAAGCTCGTCCTTAGATTCCATCGCAGTACCCGTCATGCCGCATATTTGGGCGTACATAGCGAAAAAGCTTTGCAAAGTTATCGTTGCAAGGGTCTTTGGCTGCCCTTGAACCAGAATTCCCTCTTTGGCTTCTATGGCTTGATGTAGTCCTTCCATAAACCTTCTTCCTAACATAGGGCGTCCTGTGCTCGGATCGATAATAACGGCTTCCTCGGATCCGTCATCATGGCGGATAATGACATAATCAACATCTCGTTTGAAGACATAGTTTGCTCGCAATGCCTGAACAATATAATGATAGAGTTCCGAATGCTCCTGCTTTGTCAAATTATCAACAGAAAAAAGATTTTCACAATAATCCATTCCTTCTTCCGTTAACACGACATGTTTATGAGACTCCACGATCTGAATATGGCTTTCGCTAAGTTTTTTTACTTTTTCGTCAATAAAAAATAAATACTGTTGCCCGCTACCTGGAGGCGCCGAAATAATCAACGGAGTGCGCGCTTCATCTATTAGGATACTGTCCACTTCATCTATAATGATATCGTATAAACCACGCTGAACCTTTTCTCCTGCGCTCAGCACCAAATGATCCCTTAAATAATCAAACCCAAGCTCCACATGTGTGGAATAAATAACATCTTGTAGGTACTGTGCCTTCCTTACAGCAGGAGACATTCCAGCGATGATGCAACCTACGGTAAGTCCCAGCATGCGAAAAATGTCTCCCATTTTGCGACTATCCCGCTCAGCCAAATATTCATTTACTGTTGCAATATGTACGCCGTGCCCTTCCAAAGCTTGCAAAAATGCAGGGAACACAGCGGTTACTGTCTTGCCTTCCCCCGTTTTCATTTCAGCAATATGCCCTCTGTAAAGCATAATTGCCCCGTAAAGCTGGACATCGTGCACAACAATTCCTAAGACTCTACGGCATGCCAGCTTGACTAGAGCATATGCCTCAGGTAGCAGAAATTCTCCGGGTGTTCCACTTCGGATTTGTTCGGATAGTTCTTTTGACCGATGCTGCAATTCTTCATTTGCCAAACGTTCTTCCATCGCTATATACAGATTATTGATTTCATTAATGATAGGGACAATATCTGCCGGCAATTCCACATGATTTCTAGTTATATTATTGAATAATCGGGCAAACATCTACCTGTCACCCCTTTCTAGTAAAGATGCCTTCTATATTTCGACATTACCGTCATAATGTTACAAAATAATACGAATATTACAAAAATATAGATCATTATACCTAATTATAACCAACAACGGTTAATATAGCTATCAATAAACCAAATAAACTAATCCAAAAGACCCTAATTTTATATTTAGCATACAAATCAAACATGGGTCACACTTACTATTGCTTTATATTAAATTAATATTTTGACAAAATATCTTTTATTCGACACATTTCTTCCCACTATTCAATAAAAAAGAAACCTCATTGGCATATTTTTGCACAAGAGGTATTCATAGACTTAGATGCTATCCTAGTTTTTCTTGTTATTTCTAAATCCCATCAAATCGCACAGCCCTACGAAGAAAACAACAATGGTTGTGAGTACGATTAGTCTGAAATCCCAAGCATTCTGAAACTCATTCAATTGGGTATATGAGAGATTAATAGATTTCGTGTTAGGCAACAATCAGCATCCTCTTCACAGGGAAAAAGACCTAAGGGGTCGTCACCCACTCAGGTCTTTGGCTTCAAGCGTATTCGCCTATCTGTTCAATAAGCTTCCTACATACCGCAGTAATTCATTGGCACAAACTGGGCAGTATCCATGCTCGTCGATGAGCTGCTTCGTCACATCATTAATTTTCTTCAGCTGCTTCTCATCCGGTGTTTTCGTTGAGGTCGTAATCTTCACGATGTCCTTCAGATCAGCGAATAGCTTCTTCTCAATCGCCTCACGCAGCCGCTCGTGACTGCTATAGTCGAACCTTCTGCCTTTGCGTGAGTAAGAGGAAATGCGGATTAAGATTTCTTCGCGGAATGCTTTTTTCGCATTTTCCGAAATACCAATCTGCTCTTCAATGGAACGCATGAGGCGCTCATCTGGATCCATCTCCTCGCCGGTCAACGGATCCTTAATTTTACCCCAGTTGCAGTAGGCCTCAATATTATCTAAGTAGTTGTCGAAAATGGTTCTAGCCGACTCCTCGAAGGAGTAGACGAACGCTTTCTGCACTTCTTTCTTGGCAATATCGTCGTATTCCTTACGAGCAACAGAGATGAAATTCAGGAAGCGCTCCCGCTCATCCTTGGTAATCGATGGATGCTGATCCAGACCGTCTTTCAGAGCTCGCAGCACATCTAGGGCGTTAATACATTGAAGATCCTGACGGATCAAGGCACTTGAAATTCGATTAATAACATACCGTGGATCAATTCCGCTCATGCCTTCTTCTTGATATTCATTTTGCATTTCCTTCAGATCAGCCTCTTTGTAACCCTCGACAACTTCACCGTCGTACATACGCATTTTCTTGATCAAATCCATCCCTTGCTTCTTCGTTTCCTTCAAACGCGTGAGAATCGAGAAGATCGCGGCCACACGAAGCGCGTGCGGGGCAATATGGATGTGCGACATATCACTCTGTCCGATAAGCTTATAGTAAATTTTTTCTTCATCGGATACACGCAAATTATAAGGGATCGGCATAACAATCATACGAGACTGCAAGGCCTCATTTTTCTTATTCGCGATAAAAGACTTATACTCCGTTTCATTGGTATGCGCAATGATCAACTCATCTGCACTGATCAGAGCGAAGCGACCGGCTTTGAAATTCCCCTCTTGCGTCAGTGAGAGTAGATTCCAGAGGAATTTCTCATCACATTTCAGCATTTCCTGGAACTCCATGATCCCCCTGTTCGCCTTATTCAGCTCGCCATCGAAACGATACGCCCGTGGATCCGACTCAGAACCAAACTCTGTAATCGTTGAAAAGTCAATGCTTCCCGTTAAGTCGGCGATATCCTGCGATTTGGGATCTGAAGGACTGAAAGTACCAATCCCTACCCGGCCTTCTTCGGAGACAAAAACGCGCTCCACATGCACATCTTCAATACAACCGTTATACTCCGTTTTCAACCGCATTTGGCACGATGGGCATAAGCTGCCTTCGATTTTCACATTCAACTCGCGCTCAATCTCTGGTCGCAGCTCCATCGGAATCAAATGAAGCGGCTCTTCGTGCATCGGACACCCTTTGATCGCATAGACTGCCCCTAAATCCGTTTTGGCAAACTGCTCTAATCCGCGTTTCAGCATGGTCACAATTGTGGATTTCCCACCGCTTACAGGACCCATTAGCAACAAAATACGTTTGCGAACATCTAATCGACGGGCAGCGGAGTGGAAATATTCTTCCACTAGCTTCTCAACGGCACGATCCAGGCCGAAAATCTCTTGATTGAAAAATTTGTAGGATTTGTGGCCAACTTGATCGTTGATACCTTGCGAAGCAATCATGTCATAGACCCTAGAATGCGCAGTTCTCGCGAGTCCAGGATTACTGCGAAGCAATTCTATGTACTCCGCGAACGTACCGGTCCAGCTCAATGAATCCTTCTCCGTACGATGCTCTGAAATTCTTTTGAATATGTCCATGGGTACCTCCTTTCACTGCTGCCTTTAATGGCAATAGGTCAGCTCGTGATGGTGAATTGTGTACTACAATCCTATGCACCCAAGAAGGATAACTTGCCCGAAATTTTAAAATGTAACGGATTTCTCGCTTACCGATTTTTGAAAATGGAAATGACTAGGATTCCAAGACGATCTTCCCTATTTTCTGAAAATCTCATACTTGCAACCCGCTTCGACTTGAAATTCGATAACCGCATGATCCCTGTTCACTGGGATGTCTACGCCTCCACTACGCACCAGAACGGCTTCGCGCGTACGGATTCTGCATGTGCCAGAGCTAGATGCATCGATCATCGCCTCCGATAATTGGCCATCGGACCACTTCAGATCAATCGTATATCCATTGCGTCCTCGCAAGCCGCTCACAGCCCCCTGCGGCCATGCAGACGGCAGGGCAGGGAGCAAGCTCAATTCACCCGCATGTGACTGCAACAGCATCTCCACGATACCAGCTGTGGCTCCGAAATTGCCGTCAATCTGAAAAGGGGGATGCGCATCAAAAAGGTTGAGATACGTTGATTTGCGCAGCATATGATTCAAGTGCGTATGCGATTGTTCGCCATCCTCAAGTCTCGCAAACATATTAACGATCCATGCGCTGCTCCAGCCTGTATGCCCCCCTCCGTTTGCCAATCTGCGCTGAAGGGTTGCTGCTGCTGCCTCAGCTAATTCTGGCGTTCGATGCGGGCTTATTTGCGTGCCAGGATGCAAGGCAAACAATTGTGAAATATGACGGTGACCAGGATCCTCCTCCGCATAGTCCTCCAACCATTCCATGATTTGACCATGTCTGCCAATCTGAGGCTTAGGCAGCCGCGCTAGCAGCGCCGTGAGCTGTTCCCGCAGTTCTCCATCCACTTGCAGTTGATCGCTGCTCTGGATACATGCAGTGAACAACTCATGGATGATCTGCGAATCCATAGCGGGCCCCATGGTCAATGCCCCTCTAGTTCCATCTTCCAATACGTACACGTTTTCGGGTGAGACAGAGGGGCCTGTCACAAGCTGTCCATTCGGCGCTTCCACCAAATAATCAACGAAGAAGGCCGCGGCTTCTTTCAAGATTGGATAAGCTCTATGCTGCAAAAATTGTTTATCTTGGGTATATAGAAATTGCTCCCACAGATGTAAACTCAGCCACGCCGCTCCCATTGGCCAAATGACACATGTCGGAAATAAACCCTCAGGCCGTGTTTCTCCCCAAAGGTTTGTGTTGTGATGAGCGACAAAGCCGGAACATCCATACAAATCTCTTGCGGTTTGCCGACCGCTCACCTGCATGCGTTCAATATGATCAAACAATGGCTCATGACATTCGGATAGTCCGCATACCTCTGCTGGCCAATAGTTCATTTGCGTATTGATATTAATGGTGTACTTGGACTCCCAAGGCGGTGTAAAGCTGTCATTCCATATGCCCTGAAGATTGGCTGGCAAGCATCCTGGGCGGGAACTGGCGATAAGCAAATACCGTCCATAGTGAAAGTAAAGCTCCATCAATCCAGTATCCATATGCGAATGCGACTCTTGCATCAGCTTCAATCGCTCATCGGTTGCCAAGTCATCTAACGGATCCTGCTCCGTTAGTTGCAGACTCACCCGATTGAACAACGTTTGATAATCCTGAATATGGCGGCGCTCTAGTTCTTCCGTATTAAACTGGTCGGCAGCCGCGATATGCAGCTGACAGGCAGCTAATGGATCCGACTCTCGGAAGGTACTCGCTGCAGCAAGCAGCAACGTCACGGAACTAGCCCCTTCCACAGACAAGAAATCGCCAATGACAGAGACAGTGCCGCCCTCCGTTTTTGCCTTCAGTACACAGGCATATTCGACACCGTGCTTCCCACATTCGCCGCTCATCCAGATACTGTCGGCTGATAGACGGCCCGTTTCCCCCTCGTAGGGTCTGCGGTTGAGATTCGCCGAGAAATTCAGTTGCCCAGGTTGATCAGATTCCAGTCGGATGATAATCACTTGATCAGGGTAGCTGGCATACATCGTACGACGATAGGTGACTCCATCTACCTTATAGCTCGTCCGAGCTATGGCATTCTTGATATCCAACTCTCGCTGAAACGCTTCAACTTCACCCTTTTGACCATGGAAATAAAGCCTCAGGTCTCCCAAAGGCTGATACGGATTATAATATTTGGGCGTGGAGAAAAGAGCCATTCGCGTTAATCGTGTGGCCTCCTCCACCTTTCCTTCAAAAAGCATCTCCCGAATTCCCTCCAAATGACGGGAACCATCGGGGTTAATCCCATCCTTAGGACCTCCGTACCAGATGGAATCTTCATTTAACTGAATTCGTTCCTCCTGTACGTGACCGAAGATCATCCCGCCTAACCGACCGTTCCCGATCGGAAGGGCCTCCACCCACAACTTAGCAGGCTGCAGATACCACAGTTTCTCTCGATTGTTCAAGAATACGCCCCCTATTCACCATTTGGCTTATCACTTTGTTTAGGCGATGCAGGCATCACCATAATCATTTTGGTCCCCTGCTCAGCCACACTTTCAATCCTGAGTCCATAGCTCTCCCCATAGACCATTTGAATACGGCGATGGACGTTCAGCACACCTATGCCACCCTTTATGCCTGCTTCATCTGTTTCCGTATCCGCCAACCGATTGGCATTCAATTTCGCTTGAAGCTGCGTTAATTTGGCCTCTGTCATCCCTGAACCATTATCCTCAACACTGATCCAGAAAATCCCGTCAACAACGCCTCCGTCAATGCGAACGAAGTGGTAATCTTCCAACCCGTCAGGAAAGGCATGCTGAAACACATTTTCGACTAAAGGCTGAAGGGTCAAACGAACCATGACATGAAGCAGATACTCCGGTTTTATGGCAACATCAATCTCGAAATCACGGCCGATTCTGTGCTTCAGAACAACAATATAATACAAAACATGCTTCAATTCGTTAGCAACGGTAATCTCCTCGAGATTCGTTTGAACCGAGTAACGCAGCATGTACGCCAATGCCTTCACGATTTCAGATATTTCTTCCGATTCTTGAATCGTGGCATAGCAAACAATGGTCTCAAGTGTGTTGTACATAAAATGAGGATTGATCTGCAGCTGCAGAGATTGATACTCCGCTTTCTGGCGTTCCATCCGAATCTCAGAGTTGCTGATTTCAACCTGAACCACGCGGTCAACGGCTTCGGATAGCCGCTTAACCATCAAATTGTAGCGCACCATCAGCTCAACAATTTCATCCTTGTGAGGAGGGAGTGGAATCGTAGCCCAGTTCCCCTTCTCCGTCTCCCGCATGCCGCTTTTCAACACTTGAATCGGCTTCGTAATCGATTTACCGAATCTGTACGCAAGTAAAATCGCCAACATCAATGTAAATAAACCGACAATCAACGTTGTCGAACGAATGTTCATCAAAGGCTTACGCAGTTCCCGCAACGGCATAGAAACGACAAGCTGCCAATCCGAATAATCAGACTTCCGACTCACATACATGCGTTCATCCCCTTCACTGCTGTCGATGAAGGAAGAAGTTCCAGCCTTTTCCATCTTTTCTACAAACGCTTTTGGGACATCGGACCCGACTTTCTCCCCATCTGGATGATAGATATATCGGCCTTTATTATCAATAATAAATAAGTATCCATACTTACCTAGATCAATCCCTTTCCATAGGGCAGACAGATCCGCCGATCGCATCTCAATAGCGAGTATGCCGCTCAGTTCAGACGAGGTGAACCCTCGAAATCGACGAACTAACGTAAGCATTTGATTCTCTTGACCTTCAATGATGGTATGGTTCAAAATACTTAATTTACCGTCAGCCGCTGTATTGGCGAGAAGATATTCTCGCTGCTTCCGCTTATCCTCGGCGTTGAAAGATTGCTCACCTACACCGTTATAGTAATAGACGGCATTCAGTTTATCGCTAAGCACATATACGGATGACAACTTCGGATTACGGATAAATAACGGATCGACACTCAGTTCGCGAATCGTTTTCCGAGCGATATAATAGTCATATTCCTCCCGGTCAGCCTTCAAATCTACAAACTCCATAACCTGTCTGTTTGTCAAAAGGGAGACAATGGACCGCTCATAATCCTTCAAATAAAGATCCGTGTGATGAACCGCATTTCCGACGATTTGGTTCATTTGATTCTCAACCATCTCAGCTAACTCTCCGGAAGAAGTCATGTAGGAGAAGAAGCCAACACTGCTAAGCGAAAGAATGATAACGATCAAGAAATAAACGAATATTTTCTTCGTTAATCCTCTAATTTTCATTTGATACCCAATCCTGCACGATATTCAGACGGGGATACGCCGACTATTTTCTTGAAGGTTTTTGTAAAATGAGGGTAATCGTCGTACCCCACATCTGTGGCTACATCCACGATTCGGACATAGGGAATGGCTAACAATTCCTTCGCCTTCATCATTCTTTTATTAATCCGATACTGAACAAAGGTCTCTTGGGTTACTTTTTTAAAAAGCGAGCTGAAATAGGTCGGTGTCAATCCGACCATGGCCGCAACTTGATCCAACGTGATATCCTCAGATAACCTGCTGTCAATATAGCTTTTGGCCTCTTCCATCGGATCTTTAAAGCTTCCACTTCGAACGGCTTGCAAGCCTTTGGCCATTTGAATTAACCCTTTATTAAATGTGTCTATAGCTTCCTTCACACTATCTGCCTGCAAATAGGCTTGCGCGATGGAAGGTGAGTAGTTACGGGCTTGGAAGCGCTTGACTAACAAGGCATAACAATCATCCAATAGTTCTTTAAGTCCAGCCAAAGACAGTTGCACAGAGAGACAATAGTCACGCCAACGGTCGATTAAGCTGCCAAGCTCCTCCATTTGCAAAGCCCATATGTGCTGCTCCATCTGATCAATCCACTCAATATAACGGGAAGGCGGCATGTAGCCGCGTGAAGGCTCTTTGATTAACTGATTCAGCATGTCATGGACATCCGCTGTCGTAACTGGTTTCAACATATAATGGCGTACACCATAATTCATACTTTTTTGCGCATATTCAAAATCACTATATCCGGATATCACAACGGTTTTGATTTGCGGGAATTCCTCATGAATGATTCTGCAGAGCTCTAATCCGTCCATTTTCGGCATACGAACGTCTACCAGCACAAGATCAGGCTCGCAGGCTCGAATTCGCTCCAACGCTTCCAAGCCATTCTCGGCTGTCTGAATACGTGAGAAAGCAGGTTGGTACATTTCCGCCATCTTCACGATTCCTCTGCGTATGACAGGCTCATCATCTACGATCAATACATGCATGTCCAGACCTCCTACCCATGTCTCAGAATCAATATCCAATTATGATAACTCACCGTGATCAGTTCTTCAACGGAAGGTGCTACAAACGAATTTGTGCGAAGCGCCACGTGACAGTGCTGTAGGCTTGCGGCTTATCAGTCGGTCCAGTAAGATGCCCCTTGTAGGAGCCATCTGTTTGTTGGATGACCGTTGTTTTCCACAAACCGCATACACCTACCTCATAGTCAAACGATTCCCCGTCATCGTCATATAAATTCCCTTCACCTACCGCATCACCGAAATGAATCAGCTCAAGTGGAACTTGCGTTCCTAGCGGTGGGACATGCGACAGCGCAGGCATCATAGGAATGATTGATCCATTTCTAACAAATACTGGGATTCGTTCTAGACCACATTGAATCCGAATGATACAACCACCTTCGTATCGTTCACCCGTCTCTAATCCATACCAGGTTCCCGAAGGGAGCAGGACTTCTCGCTCAGTTTCTCCTTCGACAAGTGGAGCAACTAACAGGGCGTCGCCGACCATGTATTGGTCGTCCCATTCTCTCACTTTCCTTTTGCCATAAGCGCCATCTGTCGTGTTCAAGGTTTGCTCAGCTGCTTCAGCTTGGATTGCCTCAGCTTCTGCGATTTCTGCTGGGGACATGACGAATGGCATGGCACGGAAAGGTGGAATTCCCTTCTCCCGGTACGCGGCGAATGCCGTATACAAGTAAGGCAGCAGTCTCATCCGCAGCTTGATATAGTGGCGAACCGTGTCCTCAACCTCTGGGAAAGACCACGGTTTCGTGCCATCCCCCCATGCATTGAGCATCGCAAGAGGCGAGAAGATGACCGTTTGCATCCGTCTGACCCAGTCTTCGGCATTCCTAGCTCTGCGCACTTCCGGCGTCCACAGCAACCCGCTGAAAGAGGCGTTGCATACACCACGAATGAATTGCTTGTGATCGTAAAGATCTGAATACAAGACATAAGGCATGGAGGAAGCCGCGGTATTCGAAGCCCTGACAAGCCCATACGTTCTCCGATTCTTACTGCGGAAAAGTTCCGTCGTCATCTTTTGAAACATTAACCCGTACATTTGTCTCATCTGCTCGCCATCAAGCCCCGATGGGAACTGAGCGTGCCCAGGAAACATCCATGAGTTGTTGGTCAGATCACTGCCGTCACACTCATCCAGCTTGTAACCCGCCACCCCGATATTGACATGTTGCTCTTCATGCTGCTTCTTATAGAGCGACACAGCTTCAGGCAGCGAATAATCCGGCGCAAGCCCTCCCCATACCGAGTGACTCCCCGACAGCGGCTTCAATTCCTCATACAACTCACTCTTTGGTGATACGAAGGGATGCTCCCACAGGTTGACACGAAAGCCTTTACGATCCAGTTCCTTTACGAATTGTTCCGGTTCAGGGAATCGGATCTTCTCCCATTCATAGCTGACCGGGTAACTGTGGCTGTGCCAACCAGGTTCGAGTCCAATGACATCACAAGGCATATCGTGCTGACGGAACTGCTCTGCTTCTTCGAGCACTTGTTCGTCCGTATACAGCGTCGGAACCCGATGCCAGAAGCCCAGTCCCCACTTCGGAGGCAGCGTGCCTCCACCGCAAAACAAATTATATCTAGCTACGACATCGGAGAGGGTTGGTCCACCAAACAAATAAACGTGTGCACCTTCCCTGGGTAGTTTGATCTCCACCCGCGATGCCACTAGTGTAGCTTTCCATCCCTTATCGGTATTGCGATCCCGTATATCCTCACTTCGTGTTTCCTCTTGTCTCATCGTTGAGCCGCAATACATGGTCACGATCCGCGAAGTATCCACCAACACACCATACCCGAGATCGCTTATATAGAAGGGTACTGGCGCATGCGTCTCGCCTGTATCTTGCTTAGGATCGCTGTTTACCCGCAAATAACGGTTTCTTCCACGTTGATTCATTCTTAATAATTGTAAGCCTGTCCCATATAGCTTTTCTGTGCGATTAAGCGGTATGGATAGTAAAAGATAATCACCAAGATCCTCGATTTCAATGCTTTCTCTTGTAAAAGGAGGATTCACTTGCGGAAGCTGCTGCAGCGCTTCATCTTTCGGTAACACCCCCATCAAAGAGAGCGGTGTTATGCCCTGCGGATTTCCAATCGTAAGGCGCCATACGCCAGGTGCTGTTTGTTGCCAATTCGATGTTTGCACACTCATTTCCCCAATCCTTTATATTGTTGGAACCTCAATGGACATCGTTCTACGGGACTCATTAGCCAGCTTCGTGTAATGAACAAGTGCTTGGGTTTTCAAATAATCCCTGCCACTCGTTTCCGCTTCGCGTCCTTCACGGAGTGATGTCAGAAATTCGGCCAGTGTATCTGTTTCATCAACACCACTTATGTCATCTATAACTTCAACTTTGCCGTCCCGAATAAGGCGAATTTCTTTATCGACGACTTCCATAGCGCCCTCCGTTCCTTCGATTCGCCAATTGCCGCTCCATGGCGTCTCCGTCCCTCTGGCTGAGATCGATGCGTTGTAGCTCGCTGTGATACCACCCTCCAATTCAAAGAAAGCATACGCATTAATAAGCGCTCCTTCTTCTTGCCAAGCGCCAATTGGATTGTACAGCTTCGATTGCACGGACGTCCCTTCTCTACCCGTGAAATAGCGGATCATATCTAAGTGGTGCACTCCGATATCATCCAGAATACTAACGGTATATCTCCGCTGAACATGGTGGTATCTGTAGAACTGTATGTCCATAGACGAAATACGGCCGATGACACCTTCGTCCAAAAGCTGTTTCATTTTACGAATATAAGGCATCCTACGGTAATTCTCTGCAATCATAAACGGGAGCTTATCCCTGTCAGCTCGAGCTACGATCTCGATGGATTCCTCATAATCAAAGGAAATCGGTTTCTCGCACAATACAGCCAGCTTATGATCAAATGCCGCATGGTTCACTGCTGTATGCCGCATAGGTGAAGTTACATTGACTAGAAAATCAGCCTTTTCGTTCTGCAAAGCCTCCTCTAATGACGTGTAAAAAGGGAACGGATCATCCAGCATCTTCTCTTTCATTGCTAGATCAACTTCAACAACTGCTGCTAACAATCCTTGATCTCTTAGACGTTTATACCAACTGAACCCGGCTGAACCTAAACCAACCAATATCGCTTTCATGTATAAAATACCCCCTTAAAGTTCCATAGATTTTAGTTGCCTTCATTATAGGAGATTGACCGTCCAAGAAAAACGTATTAACTTACGGCAGTATGTGTTTTTTTACGATTCCTGTATGAGAAAAGACACCCCTCCGCGCATTACATTGCGAGAGGGATGCCTCATTAGACATGCATTTATTTCGTGTCAATCATAATCGCGCCTTGCTTCTTATTCCAACGCTCTGTCGCTTCTTTAATAATTTCGGTGCCGCCTTTGGATTTATACTCTTCGATGACTTTCGGCCAATCGGTGATTGGCTCTTTGCCATAAATCATTTTGATCATGTGATCCACGATGATTTTCGGACCTACGTCTGGTTGAGGCGCTGCAAGATCCGGGAATTTAGCGAAGCTGCTCAAATCCGGATAGAATCCAATACCAGGTAAACCTTCCTTCGAAAGAATCTCATCAAATGCTTTCAAGGTCGTTTTTCCATCATCGTTTAACTGCATTCTTGGTTTATTGTAGGTAGAGTCATGTACCGCCCAAAGTGTTCCGCTGCGGAACCCTTCTTCATCAATTTCTTCCTTCGTTACTGGGAATTTATAGTTGATCGCACCACTGCTGTCTTTGGTATAGGTATCGCCTTCAATCCCGAAGGTAAAGAATGTTTCTGCATCCTTGGAAGTCATCATCCAATCGAACATTTTGATAATACCGGCAGCCGTATCTTGCTTCACATTTTTATTGATATAGAACGTACGAACAACAGGTGAATAGTAGAAGTAACCGCCTTTGCCTTCCGGACCCTTCGGAGAAGCAATGATATCCGCTTTAAAGTCTGGGTTGAGCGCTCTTAGCTTGGTTTTGGCCCCTGGTAAACCGGAAGCATTCTGTGACCAAATTCCCGCTTTCCCCGCATCTAGGCTTTTGTTGTAATCTGTTGCGGAAATGGTAGCGAATTCCTTCGGAATCAAACCTTCTTCGTACATTGTTTTATATGCGGTTAGTGCTTTCTGTACATTTTCCGAATCGAAAAATTTAGGAACCACTTGACCATCTACGAGTTCAAATTGATCTTTATACGGCAGTACGTCGTAAGCTCCTAGAAGAACGTCTGCATACTTGAAATTCTCCCTCATTTGATACGGACTCTCGACACCTAACTTCTTGAAAGCCCTTAGGACATTCAGAAACTCATCTACCGTTTTGGGAGCTTGAAGTCCTGTTTTAGCTAGCAAATCGGTACGAATGTAAGTGGCACGACGGGAAGGATTGCTCAAATATTCGGGAATGCCATAAATCTTTCCGTTATACGAAACACTCTCCCACGCTGCTTTGGGTACCATTTTCAACAAATTCGGTCCATACTGCTTCAACAGATCGTCCAGCGGCATGAACACACCATTCTCAACCGAACCTGACATCGACTTACTGCCTGGACCACCGATACTGCCAACAACATCGGGAATATCGTTACTTGCGAACATCACCCCGAACTTGGCATCTTCGACAACCCTAACATCCAAATCCGTATTCGTTAATTCTTCCAGCTTCAAGACCCACTTGTCCTTGTTTAAATCGGGAATTCGAGTGTGGTAACCTGTGCTGACTGTCGTCGGAAAAAGTAACGAGAACTTGACCGGTGCTGCCTTTACGTTGCCTGATGGTTGTGGTGAAGTTGTGCCTGCCACTTTTCCGTCTGAGGAACACGCGGTTAGTGCGGTAGCTGCCATCATGACAGCAGCTAAACCTAAACTCATTGTTTTTTTCATTGAAAACCCCTTCTTTCTTCATGTACTGTAAGCGATTCCATCGATCTGTGATTATCATAACGATTACGATCCGATTTCTGAATGTATAAATTTAAGACGCTATGTGATTTTATACGATTGAGAAAAGAGGCGGCTTGCGCCGCCGTGAGATGGCCGACGGGACGACTTCCTAGCGCACAATATTTGTGCGCTAGCGAGCGGTAGCCGATCGGGTTACTTCCCTTGCGCACAATATTTGTGCGCTAGCGTACGATGGCCGACGGGACGACTTCCTTGCGCACAATATTTGTGCGCTAGCGAGCGATGGCCGATCGGGTTACTTCCCTTGCGCACAATATTTGTGCGCTAGCGTGCGATGGCCGACGGGACGACTTCCTTGCGCACAATATTTGTGCGCTAGCGTGCGATGGCCGACGGGACGACTTCCTTGCGCACAATATTTGTGCGCTAGCGTGCGATGGCCGACCGGGACTCTTACCTTGCGCACAATATTTGTGCGCTAGCGTGCGATGGCCGACTGGACGACTTCCTTGCGCACAATATTTGTGCGCTAGCGAGCGACGGCCGACCGGACGACTTCCCTTGCGCACAATATTTGTGCGCTAGCGTGCGATGGCCCGACGGGGACACTACAGCTTTGGCGGTCTGGTTGTGAATCAGTTAATAAATTGTAACGATTGCAGCATACGTTTCAGCATTGTGGCCGCTTGTGCGCGTGTGGCAGGCTCTGTCGGTGCGAAGCTATTGTCCGATAAGCCTTGTACAAGACCTGCTGTCAGCGCCTGAGCGACGGCTGCCTTCGACCATTCGCCGATCGTCGAACGATCGGCGAAGCGATCAATCACTGTGCTACTGGCTTGGATTTCCTTACCTCCAACTTTCATCGCGCGCATCATCATCGCCACCATCTGTTCGCGAGTAATGTTGGTATTCGGCCTAAAGGTACCATCCTCATAACCGTTAATCAACCCGGCTTGATGCGCCGTGCTAACGGCTCCAGCGAACCAGTCGATCGACTTTACATCACGGAATGCATCTGCTTTCTTCTCTACGAGTCCAAGGGATCGAACTAGCATGGCCGCAAACTCAGCGCGCGTAACTTGCGCCTCTGGTGCAAACTGCTTATCCGTGATTCCGTTAACGATCCATTTATTGGCCAGCAGCTCAACATCCGCCTTGGCCCAATGCCCTGCTAAATCTGCAAATGATTGATTGGATTGGATGACCGTGTACGTACTGTTGTGCGGCGAGCGAATCGTAGCTTCAGATGATCCATTCTTCGTCGTAAGTATGGCTGGTACGAAATGGATCCCATTATTCGCATCGATCCAGAGCGCAGTTACTTTGCCAGGGTCACCTGTCCATGTCCCCAAGCTAAGTGTGCGGTTCACGTAAACGCCACCAAAATCATTCATTTCTTTCTCATTGACCGTGATCGTAAATTCGATCGGGTTTGCAACGAGCTGCTTCGCGTTCAACTTGTTCACTGCGGCAGTGACATCGTCTCCGGTTTTACCCGAAACTTTTGAAATTACAACGCTTATGGTTGAATCCTTAGCTATATCTTTAAACAATTGAACTGGCAGCTCATATATGGCACCATTCGCTTTAATCTGAATTACTGTGTTGTTATGCTTACTGATTGCATTCAGGATCGCTTGGCCCGGCAGTTCCACCTTTACAATGGATGCACTGTCCTTCACTTCAATCACGACGACTGGAATCGCTGATGCTTTCTCCAGTTTATCCCGATCTAAGGTGACTTTCGTAATCGTCTTCCCATCTGCCGTTGTTTCTTTGGTCACTTTGGCATCTTTATCAAGATCGATGATCCCTGTGGTCCCTGAGCTAGAACTTGAACCAGAACTAGAACCAGTTCCACTACCTGTCCCTGTACTTGGCCCCGGATCCGTCGTACGCTGTGTAACTGTGATTGTTGCTTCTGCCTTCAAGGAGGTGCCCACTACTGTTCCCAGCACCTTAAATGTACCTGCCGAGGCATATTGTGAAGCCTCAATATTGCTCCAGACGACGCTTAGCTGCTTAGTCGTATTGTCGCTGTAAACCGCTGTGATTACTGTTGGTAATACGGGTGCTGTACCCGCTGTTGTCGTTATGTTGATTGGCGAATAACTAACAATAACAGGTAGTGGAATGTCTACAGCTGTAACTGTAATATTAGCCAAAGCCTTATACGTTACGCCGGTGACGGTTCCTTGCACGCTAAAGCTCCCTGCTACAGCATATTGGGATGCGTCAATAGCGTCCCAGATGACCCCTCTTTGTCCCGTCGTGTTGTCACTATAAACCGCTGTGACGACTGTTGGTAAAACAGGAGCTACGCCCGCGCTCGTTGTGATGCTAATCGGTGCAATCCCTACGATGTCCGTTGACATGTTAAGTAAGGTCGGTGCCGAAATCATAAACTTACGTGAATACGGGTCTGTTCCTTTGGACCTTACGGTCACTTTGGAGAAATCAGTCAGGTTACTCGGTAACAGATAAGTAGTTACGCCTGCTGGTAAATCAGCCAATACTGTTGTCTCATTGTACACCGTATATCCTTCGCTTAAAACATTAGCATCCCACTTCAGCATGTTACCTGAACCGCTAGCTTCAATCGTCAGATGCTGCGGAGGAAGTGGCGCATTGAACACTTGTACTTGTGTCAAGCGTGGAGGTCCCGTCAGATCTGTGCCTGTATTACCACCAGAAGCATTCTCCACCGTTACTTTGAGATATCTGGCATGGTAGGTTTTGCCCAGGTTAATCGGGTGCGAACTATCTGCTGAATCGATACCACCATTACTATTACCTGACTCATACGTATAACCAAGGGCCGTCTGCTTTTCCACTTGTTGAAAGGTCATATTGTTAAAATCAGCAGCCGATGAATGATCTCCGATCTCATTGGATACAAACACGGTTGCGCCCTTTAACCTCGTGGATTTGGCAAACAGTCTAATCTGGCTGAAATCCATCGCCTGGCCAAGGTCGATGACAAAGCTGCCTTTGCGTTCCCCGTCGGTACCCAGCCATGAATAATTGCCGATTTGGTCCAAATTGGTAACGTTTGTTACCGTCCATTTGGTCGGGTCTTGTAATACACCATTGGTCAATTTGTTAGCATTTCCGTAGATATTCGCCGTAGCAGATTGCATCTGAATCGGATTAGCACCACCTGTCGGTCCAACATTGTACGCCTTTTTATTAAGCGCCAAGTTGACAGATGACAACCCTGATGCCACCTTGCTTATGGTGATGTCCGATAGCCCGAGCTGAACGTCATACGCAGAGTTGGTACCGTTAGCAGAGCTGCGGTATATCCCCCACTTTGGACGCAAATATTGATCAAACGCAGCCGGATACTCGGTCTCAAAGCCACCTGCTCGTTCGGGTCTTCGCCATAAATCTTTGACACCGTCACCTGTACCTTGATTACCGAAGACTTGATAGACATCGGGACTGTCAAAGGTGTATACCTTGCCCGTCACTTGATCGGTAATTTTAATGGTCAGCCAGCCGCTGTCCGAAATGTGAGCTTTAAGCTCAACTTTAATCCAATGTCCATCGATTTCTCGTAATGGAATTCGCATCAGCGTCTTATCTCCATCATAACGGTTATGATTGACAACTAGATCACGGTTCGTCGTTCCAGAAATGGACATCGCAAGAATATAGGCGCCGTTCTCCCCGCCATTATTGCCGCCTGGTAAAGTATCAGGAGCTTGTCGATTCGTAGCCTTCAACTGGAAGATATGCCTGAAGTTAGACTGGTTCCATTGGATGCCGTCCGGAATATTCCACATCCACTCATAGGAAACCAAATCGCCTTCGTATGCGACAAAATCGTTATTCGAATCTTCGCTTGGGCGAATCTCAACTCTTTGTCGATCGGTAGTAGCTGCGCCGTCAACGATATAGCCTACACTCGGGTCAAATACACCTTTGTGACCGTACTCGCCATCACGCGTTTTATCCAAGAACTCATTATTCAAACCTCTGCCGTATTCAAAAATCTTGAACACATTTTTTTGCAATGTACTATCCCACACACTCTGGATATGATCATCCGCGGCTGTCGCCCGAGGCTGATTACCATAGAAAGCGTGATAAGCGTCTCTTATTCTTTTCGTAACTCCTTCTACAGGTTCGTCGGTACCCATGGCTCCGCCTAACACATTGTAAGGAGATACGCCTTCGATTGCGTTCATCTTGATCGTCTTATCATTGGCGCCATAACCACGGGCTATGACATCCAATGCAAATAGCGAAGGTGCGCCGCTGTTGAAGTTGAACGTAAATTCATTCGTGCCTAGCGGCAACTTGGCAAGGTAGGGAGGTGTGAAAGTAACCATATTGCCGGCAAATGTGTAATCCGTATTTAATAGAAGCGTACTGTCACCCTTCGTAATGCTCGTAAGCACTTTCCCACCCAGATTAATCGTTGTCGATATAGGTTCAACCTGATCCCATGTACTATAGGTTTCCTTAGCTGGCACTAGTGCGGTTGCGTTCGTATACGGATTTTTACCATAAATCGCTAAGGCGGATAGACCCATCATGGAATTGGTATCATTCGCACGCTTATCGCTAGGACCAACCAATACGGTGTTTATCATCACATAACGTGCTGTAAACGGATACAGAAAACGCTTCGTATCATAGCCCCATTGTTGACCATTATACGTCACGTAGGACCACAAACCTTCAGTCTCTGTACCACCAGCTAGCGTCCAACCGTTAGCTTTCCAGTCATAGAGCTGTGACCCAACTGAAGGCGTAGGTGCACTTGACCATGCTGCAGGATCATTGGTGTAATAGACCTCAAATCTTGTAGCATTACTTTGAATATTGGCGATAGTGTTAGGGATTTCAAGGTAAAGTTTATCAATCGTTTTAGGCGCGCCTAAGTCAAGACTTAATGCAAGTGAGGATGGCGAGTAGTCCCCTTTATAGACATCAGGGTTTGCATTCCGCCAATACCCGCTGCCGCCTGACCGCAAAGCATCTACACCCGGATGATCATTGGCTTCCGAGCTTACCTTGAGATTGACACCAGCCTGCGGTGTAAAACGAGATGGATCTAGCAGGTTAACAGAGCCCGACGGTATAACCGGAATATCCGTTGCCGAAGGTTCACCGAAAACATTGAATACATTCGCTTTGATTCCGCCAGCACTATTATCGAGTGTGACATCGGATACAAGTAATAGATATTGCGCTGCAATCGGTACAGCCAACGTATGATTGGCTTTTTCGTTATTTTCTAGTTGTGTCGTTTTTCCCACGCCTGCAATTGGTTGCCATAGGGCACCATTTGCCGTCTCAAGCGGTTTACGCGTTGCATCTGAAGTCGCTGATAGGGCATTTCCCTCTTTGAGTTCATTAAAAGCTGCAGCATCATTCGCGTAGTATACTTGATAATTTTTCAAAAACTTACTATTACTCGTCCATTCAATTTGAATGTTACTCACATCTATTTTCTTTTCCAGTTGTACGGCCGCCCAGTATTGATAACCATCTGTCTTGGTTAGAGAGCTGTTGGCCTGCCAAGCTGTCGTAGCATTATCATCAATAAAGTTGTTTTTACTATTGCTGCTGCTAGACACAACTTTAAGCGTAGCTCCGGGAGTTACCGCCCAGTTTTTATAACTAGAAAGATTAACTTCAATAAATGGTTTAATATTGGTTGAGTTCGTAATACCTGAGCCATTAAACTCACCATAAATCGTATGAATGCCCGTATGATCTGGATTATAGCCCGATGAGCTCCATGTTACATTCACCGGCTCTATTTTCCCCGTGCTCAGGGTGACATCTAGCTTTGAAGGTAAAGCTAAATTGCCAAATGCCGTACCTTGGGAAGCTGAAATCGCAGCTGGCCTTGCCCATGCAACAACATCTTTCGCTTGTGTATTGGGGTTCCAGCCGTCAGGGAAAATATAGCTGTCCTCATCCCGTTTGATTAAGTGTACGTCAGACAGGTACATGGTTGCTGCTTGCCATTCATCCGCATAAGCTGCATCAGCCGGACTGTTATACAACCCCCGGTAAAGCCCCCATTTGGAACGATTTTGTTGACCCGCTTCAACGGGTAAATCCGTTCTTTCGAGTCTGCCTGTTGTCGGATTGCTCACTTCAGGGCGTCTAGAGGTTTCGGCCGTCATCCCGCCTTCGAACAGCACATCGCCCGACTCCAGATCGACAAGTTTACCGTATAAATAACCTTTATCTGCGGTTAAGATCGTTACTTCAAAATCCAGCCAGCGATCTGCGACCTTTTCAAAAGGAATCGTGAACAATGGCTTAATGCGATCCGCATTGCTGCCATCTGGATTGTTCCTGAATTCAAGCTGCCCTTTGCCTTCGCTGGAAACTAAGGTCAGTGTAGTCACTGGTTGGCCGGCTGCGTTGCCGGCGATTTCTTTCAATTGGAAGATGTGCCAAAACCGGTGCGGTTCAATGAATTCACCTGCTTTTTTCTCACCAACATCTTGTTGAAACCTTAACGTTTCCGATGGGAGCATAAGTCTCCAATGATGGGTCATAATATCGCCGCCTACGCTATTTGCATCGATGTTGGCTGCGCTGGTATTGCTTTTAATTTCCAATCTCTGCCGGTCACTGCCTACGGCTCCGCGATCACCGTCGTCCCGACTTACACCTCCAGGCGTCACAAAAGGTTTAAATTCGTGAAACCGTAAAATGTCCGAGTTGAGCTTAGACGTTCCTGGTACGCCTGCAATGCCATATTTCGTAAGCGCATTCAAATTATTTCGTCCGATCGTTTGCAAATACATATTGTCTCCCAACCATGATTCATTCACAGTCGAAGCCACAGGGTAGTCACCTGAACGGTCATATACAGATTCTGACCATGGTTTCCCACTGTAAGAAGAAGGGCTCGTTGGACCTTCGATTGAACCTGTACCGCTGCCATTGCCAATTTTGGATGCGCCAATCACATCCCACGCGGACTCGCCTGCCTTAATATTCAGTGGCAAGTATTTGTCATTTGGCCCCATTGGGCCACTTAAAGAGGGCACTGCCATATCTACCGTAACCGTTATCGTGTATTTTTTGCTATTACTGCTATTCTGGATATCGGTCACTACCAAGTAATATGTCGTGGTTCCGCTTGTTGAAAATTGGTCCATTTTCGCATCGCCTTTGTTAATGCCGCTGGCTGCAAAAGGGATCACCGTTGTTTCGTCACTTCTGTATAGTACTGCGTTTGCACCATTTGTGGTTATATTCAGCATTTGATAGATGGTACCGTAGGGTAAGGATACGTCAATTGTCGCATCATCGAGATCGACAACTGCGCCCACTGGCTTGTTCACGTGTATGTCCAAAATGCCCAAGTTGTCCTCCGGCGCTGCGTAAACCGTTTCTACTGGATTCATGTTAATTAATGTAAGAACAAGTGCTAAGGAAAGCACTATGCTTACCGCCTTTTTAAGTACTTGTTGCTTCAACATCTTACTGAACATTCTAAAGCCTCCTTAGAGTCAGTTACACCTACTTGAAACAAGGGGTTATCATTCATATTGCAATCGCTTCCATTATAAATGTTAAGATCATCTCCTTCCTCCCCTGCTTGGATAAGTGTAAATCACATTCTTATTTCCATAGATGGAAAAATTTACGATTGGGGTTGTTTTATTTACGATATGAGCTGCAATCCGTTAGGTCAAAAAACCACCCCATATATGCTTACGGGGCGGCCGATTTCACGCTATTTGCATTAAGATTTCACCGAACCCACCATCATACCTTGGATAAAATGCTTTTGTAGGAACGGGTACACACACAGGATTGGAATCGTAGCGACGACAATGACCGCCATCTTAATTCCTTCTGGGGATAGGAGCTGCAGAAGTTCCGATGATACATCCGATTGCCCCATCTGATCGGTAAATACAATTTCCCTCAGCCGCACTTGCAGCGGTATCCATTGACGATGATCAATATAGAAGACGGCCTCCGCATATCGGTTCCAGTGACTGACTGCATACATAATGCCCATTGTAGCCATCGCAGGCTTAGATAGCGGCAAGACGATATTCCAGAGTATACGGAACTCTCCGCAGCCGTCCATTCGTGCCGAATCCAGCAGTTCCGATGGTAGATTCAAGAAAAATGACCGCATCACGAATAAATTAAAAGCGCTAATCGCCATTGGCAGCATTAAGGCCCAGAGGGTATTCAACATTCCTAATTGCTTGATCAATAAATAGTTGGGAATTAACGGTGCGCTGAAAATTAAAGTAAACAACACCAACAGTAGAATCGATTTACGAAACAAATATTCAGGTCTGGACAACGGATATGCAAGCGTTGTTGTCATAAATAAATTAATAAAAGTACCAAATACCGTAATAATGACACTATTCCTGAACCCGATCCAGATCGTCGGATCCTCCAAAATAAGTTTATAGCTGCCTAATGTGAAGCCCACAGGCCAAAACGATACATCTCCTGCATTAATGGCCGTGTTATTGCTTAAGGACTGCGCAATAATGTGAATAAGGGGCAGCACCATGCTCAAACCGAGAACACCTAACAATATAAGGTTGAAGATATTAAAAATTTTATGGCCTCTTGTCATAATCATAGCGATTCACCTCCGGTCTCCTTCCTTATCAGTACAAGCCTTCGCCCGTCATTTTTTTACTAAACATATTACTGATCATGATCAACAGTAGACCCACAACCGACTTGAACAACCCGATAGCCGTCGTGTAGCTGTATTGACGATCAACAAGCCCTGCTCGGTACACAAACGTATCAATAATCTCCCCATTCTCATTGTTAAGCGGGTTAAGAAATACGAAGACGCGTTCGAAACCGAAATCGAGGAAATTACCAATTTGAAGCAAAAATAAAATAACGATAGTTGGTAAAATACTAGGAATCGTGATGGAGAACACTTGACGAATCCGACTGGCTCCATCGATTTGTGATGCTTCGTACAGGTCAGGATTAATGCCTGCAATCGCTGCCAAATAGATGATCGTTCCCCAACCGCTATCCTTCCAAACGCCAGAACTAATGAGAATGGTTCGAATGTAGCTATTTTCCCCCAAGAAATAGATAGGCTCAACGCCGAACAAGGAGAGTAGATGATTGACAATTCCCGTGGAAGGGGACAAAACCCCAACAACTATGCCTCCGACGATGACCCACGACAGGAAGTGCGGCATATACACCACCGTTTGTACAATCCGTTTATAAGCCATGATGCGTACTTCATTAATGAGAAGAGCCAAGACGATTGGAATCGGAAAAGCGAAACACATATCATAAATACCGATTAATATCGTATTTTTTAAAATTTGCAGGAAATCGGTGTAAGCAAACATGCGTTGGAAATGCTCTAATCCTACCCAGTCGCTTCCTTTTATCCCTTTGAAAATGTTGTAGTTTTGAAACGCGATGACCGAACCGAATAATGGGATATATTTAAAAAGTAAGAAATAAATAATTCCCGGTAATGAGATCACATAAATCGGCCAATGTTTTCGCATAAAAGCCCATTTCTGACTCTGCGATGAGAAATTATACATTGATTGATCGGATGGCTGTATTTTGCTGGCCATGTTTTCCTCCCCTTCTTGCATGCTGCATCGATTTGACTTCTTCATCTTACTAGGGTTGTTCCAAGGCAGACATGGTGAAACTTATAGCGCGCTGTGTTTTTTTACGATTAGAACTATGGGAGCGGTGAGAACGATTACAATAGGATCAATGTGCAACCCCATAGCGCTTCGCTGCACTGTGGTAGAGCCAATGCTCAGCCACATAGATCGCCGTGTCATAATCAATCCAGCCTGCCTCGATCTGACCCCATAGGAAATCGCTCACAATCCGTTTAACAAGCAGAATCTTGCCGTAGCTCCACTCCATGCACCTGGCATCGGATACAATAAGGGAACTTTTCATTGCCGGAAGCGCCTCTAACCGATACTGCATACTATCGCGATAGGTACTCGCACGGAAGTTAAACCACCAATGCCCACCTACATGAACATTCGGGAAATTCCATGCCGCTTGCACAATATCCAAATTGTTAAGCTCGGAGGCCACCACGAGTTCAAAGGTGCAGGCATACGATTCAAACAAGGCAGAGAGCTTCAGGATACGAGTGGGGTCATTGACTGGCGTCGCTGTTCCACACCAGGATCGTTCCACGCCGAGAAACAGCTGTATGAGAAGTCCCCGTTGCTCAGCAGCAGCCCCTAATTCGTGCAGAAGCATCATTAATATTTCATCCTTCGTATTGCCTTGCCCGACTATAACCTTGCGGTTTGCGCTGGCTTCATAGCTCGGCAACGTGGTCATAACACCTGCGTATCCGGCTTCCTTATAAGTATCTAATAACTGAGTTAGTTTCTCTCGCACTTGTGCGAATACCCCAGCTGGATTAGGCGATGACTCGATTTCCTTGACCCAGCCCCCTATTCTCCCATCAATTCGCGGGATTAGGATGGCGTTCTCACGCATGCCTTGAAAATCTGCGTGTTCGGGTATATTCACGACGAATCTGCTCACATTCAATCGGTCTGCCACCTCTTGCGCCCACGTAACACGCCCAGCGCTCTGTTTCACGGCAGCGTCAGCTTCCTTTACCGAGGCCGCGTCACGGATGACAATGCCGTATAAATCTCTGAAAATGTGCGTCATCGCCACATTCATCATCGTATTTCGCGATCCATGGTAAGCTTCCAAGAAAGCAGCGATCCGTTCGTCTTCAGGCAGCTCGATGGCATTCGCTGGGTAACCAGCAGCCTGTAGTTCACGAAACAACCAGAAATAGTGGGCAATCTCCCAGAAGTCGCCAGCACAGAGTCGATCCCCCACAAGGTGGGTGTGCGTATCTACAACGGGCAGCTGCATAATCTGCGCCTCAAAATCTTCCTTCCCCTGCTTCATCTGACTATTCATTCTTCTTCCTCCTTCTACACGTCGTATGTCCTGATGGTACATGGATTGTCTGATCTGTTACATGGGATAACTTCCACAGGGTTGTGATTTTTTATGATCGTTGAAAAGGAAGATAAACCGCCGCTGTCCTTGTACTACTCTGCTCCCATTGCCCCTCCTGCGCACGAGTTAGTCGATCTTATCGACTAACTCCATTCCTATTGCCTCTCCTGCGCACCAGTTAGTCGATTTTATCGACTAACTTACCTCGCATTGCCTCTCCTGCACACGAGTTAGTCGTTTTTATCGACTAACTTACCTCGCATTGCTCCGCCAGAGCACGAGTTAGTCGATTATATCGACTAACTCCACATTCAAACTTCGTAATACCCGATTTTTAACTTTAAATTTATACTTTCATTTATGCTGAAAATAAAAAGCACCGAGTAGACTTCAATGTCCACGCGATGCTCTTAAATTATTTGCTTAAAATGCTATCGATCAGATCCAATTCTTCCTGTGTGAAATTAGGCTGCTTCAAGGCGGCCACATTATCATCTAGCTGACTCACTTTGCTTGCGCCAATTAATGCAGAAGTCACATGTCCCTTGCGAAGAACCCAAGCTAAAGCCATTTGGGCAAGACTTTGCCCTCGCTCCTGAGCTAATACATGCAATAGACGTGACTTAGCAATCTTGTCTTCCGTAATATCCTCAGGTCTTAGGAACACACTGCCCCCCGCAGCACGGGAATCAGCCGGAATGTTCTCCAAATAACGATCCGTCAGAAGCCCCCTGGCGAGCGGACTGTAGGCGATAGACCCTACGCCTTCTTTTGCCAAAATATCCTGCAGCCCCTGTTCCAGCCGCCTTTCAAACATCGAGTAGTGTACTTGATGAATGATGAACGGAGTGCCAAGACCTTTCAAAATTGCTGCGGCTTGCTCCGTTTGCTCCGCATTATAGTTGGACACGCCGACATACAACGCTTTGCCCTGACGTACAGCCTGATCCAAAGCGCTCATCGTTTCTTCCAGAGGCGTCTCTGCATCGAAACGGTGCGAATAATATATATCTACATAATCCATGCCTAGTCGCTTCAAGCTTTGATCAAGGCTGGCGAGCATGCTTTTGCGGGAGCCACGCTCCCCATAGGGACCATCCCACATGCGGTAGCCAGCTTTCGTAGCGATAATCAGCTCGTCACGATACGGTAGCAAATCCTTTTTCAAAATTTGCCCGAACACTTCTTCTGCTGAGCCAGTCGGTGGGCCATAATTATTCGCAAGATCGAAATGCGTAATCCCTAGATCAAAGGCATGGCGCGCTAGCGCTCTGCTGTTCTCGAATAGATCGACGCCACCAAAATTGTGCCACAATCCAAACGAAATCGGCGGCAGCTTTAGACCGCTCTTTCCGCTTCGATTGTACGGCATGTCTATATATCTTCCTTCATTTGCTGCATAGTTCATCGCTTCGTTGACCCCCTAAATTAATACTACCGTGTTTCTGATTTTTATCTAATTGAGATGGTTGCAAGCCCTGACGCCGGAATCGCAAGCTTATGAATACCTGATCGCAATTCAACAGACTGTTCCTCCGTGATTTCACCACAACAGTTGCGAATGGTCACCTGCACGATCCCGATTTCACCTGAAACTTCTACATAGAGTCCGTTCTGTCTTCTGCCATTCACAACGATCCACTGAGACACTGGCACGGCTGCATCGATAGGCACAATTTGCTCATGATAAGCGACGACAATCCCTCGATCCTCATGAACCGCACGGACTAGCGGATATAACAATTCCGGATTCATTGGCGCAATAGTACCGTCCAGTAGCAGAGTTCGATTTTCTTTCCAGAAAGCAAGCCAGTAGGTTAGCATCTTCAAATGATCGCTAGGCAATTTATCCAAAAGAACGGATACCTGCGGCACCGAGAATAAACAGTTAATCAACTGCAAGGCAGCACTTTTAACAGGCTCCTCAGGATGCCACATGATCATATCGGCATGAGCCGCTGTATTTCCACAAATCAGCCTAAGATCCAGTGTTCGCACGCGATTCTGGATACTGTCGTTCGGACAATCGGAAGCGCGGAACATGTTGCCGTATTTGCGCATCGCAGGACCAATGTACATTTGACGGAACTCGATCATGATACTAGGGTTCAATTCTCTTAATCTACCGATAGAATCCGTCAATAGACGATCAACAGCAGCAGGTATTGACTCATAATCCTTACCTTCCACTGTGGAAGGCAACTGTAACTCAGGCGAATAGAACGTATCAATGAAATCAAGCTTAAAGCCGTCCAACCCCCATTCCTTGACCGCCTTCTCATAGGTATTGATGATATATTCCCGGACATCCGGATATCTCGGATCCAGCACAGCGGCTCCATGGCCTTCATTAAATCGAAGGATTTTATCCTTGAATCGATTCCATGCCTGACTGTATTTGCCAATAAACGGTACCGAGTACCACAGGATAAACTTCATGCCTAACGCATGAACCGTATCCACATGCCGCTTCATATCGGGGAATTTGCCCTCATAGGTCTCCCAATCTCCGCAATAGGCATACCCTCTGCGGTTATCTGCAGTCTGCCAGCCATCATCTACGATGACGGCTTCCATCCCTAGCTTTTTGGCGACACGGCACTGTTCTTCGATTTGGACGTCTGTGACATTCTGGTGCATACTATACCAAGTCGAATACATCGGTTCCTTGGCAGCCTCTGGAACAAACGCCGGACGATACTCCGGCATCTCGCTCCACCACGCTTGGACGCCATCAAGGCTTTCATAGTAAGGCACATCTCTCGTATCTACGAGGAGCTTGGCTTCATACGATCTGAAAGGCGCCGTCGTCTCTGTAAACAATTGAACGCAGCAATGGAAATCGGCGGTTTCCTCACTGATGCCTCCCGAGTAGTGTACCGTGTTCAAGGCATCTGAATAGGCAAATGTTAGCCTGTTACGACCCACACTATTAAATAACGCATAAACAGGTGCAGAAGCAGCAGCATTGGAACGCAAAGTACGCATCCAATCGGCTTTAAAGCTCTTATTCCGGTCCTGGGCCGGATGCCAGCTGCCTTGAATATCACAGGCGGGATGCGACCAACGAAGTGTGAACACTGGAGGCGTTAGCGCCTCCTCTGCTTCCAGTCGCAACGTGATGACATCAATACCCTCCTGAAGGTTCTCCGTAAACAGCGTGACGGTGAATCCATGGTCCTCACTCGATACTTGAAAGGAATGGATATCCGTGTTTATGATTTTGTTCACACTGCATCCTCCTGTTGTTGATTCTTATGCCGATTCGGGCCTGCATGGCACCAGACAGTAACAATCGGGTCGTCCTCACTGGAATTGAGATGGTGATCCTCGCCTGGTTCAATAATCACGATATCTCCCGTCGTAACTGGGATATGTTCCCCGTTCATCTCCATCGTTCCCGTTCCCTGCAAAATAAGAAACGCTTCACAATCTCCATGAACATGGTAGTCTCTTCCTTCAGGACCATCATTCGTATGGCTGCGGTCGCCACGTTTCGCGAAAGATAGACCGCCTGACGATAAATAAGCACCTGGTAATACATCCTGCAAAATATGACCGTTCTTCTTATCCTGCAAATCGCTGAAACGCAGCTTTTTCATCTTGTTATTCCTCCATTTGTATGCGGTAAAGGCGGCTTCGGAAATCGCCCTTCCAGATCGGTAAATTAAGTCCTACATGCATGAGTTCGTCTCCCCCAAATATTTCCACACGCGTATCCTGATCTCCCGCATCATAAAGTAAATAATTGCTCTCGGGTGCAAGGCCCTTCAATCGCATTTTCCTGAGAGGTGCGTTCGGCTCTGACAGTACTTGAAAAAAAGCGACCAAAGCTTCCTTCTTATCCTCGGAAACAAACATCCAAGCCGCGCTAGCGTTTTCAAAAGGGTTTATCAATCGGTAAAATTCGCCGAACTGGATCAGCGGCCGCAATTGTTTATAGAGTGCGACTTGCTTCTGCACGTCTTCCTTGTCCGCTTCCGTGAAAGTAGTCAGATCAAGTTCGTAACCGAAGTTCCCCGACATCGCCACATGCCCACGCATATCAAGCGGCGTCGTCCGATGTACTTGATGATTAGGAACTGCGGAAACATGAGCGCCCATCGTACTGATGGGATACACCATACTCGTTCCATATTGAATTTTCAGCCGTTCCACCGCGTCCGTGTTATCACTCGTCCATGTCTGCGGCATATAGTAAAGCATCCCTGGATCGAACCGCCCTCCACCGCCAGAACAGCTTTCGAACAATACGTTCGGAAATGCTGAAGTTATCCGTTCCATTACTTCGTATAGCCCCAGCATATAACGATGTGCCGTTTCACGTTGCCGCTCTGGCGGGAGTTGGGCAGAACCGATTTCCGTCATATTACGGTTCATATCCCATTTCACATACGTGATGGGACTGCTCGCGAGTATATCTGTGATGACCTTCACGATGTAATCTCTGACATCTTGACGCGAATAGTCCAGAATCAACTGCTGCCGTGCTTCTGTCCTTCGCCGGCCCGGCACATGCAGACACCAGTCGGGATGTGCCCGATACAGCTCACTGTCTGGGGATACCATCTCTGGCTCAAACCATAGACCGAACTCTAGCCCTTGCTGTTTCACTCGGCTTACCAAATCCTGCATGCCTTGTGGGAGTTTGTTACGATCAACGAACCAATCGCCGAGTGAGCTTTTATCATTGTCACGCTTGCCGAACCAACCATCGTCCAGTACTAGAAGCTCTAAGCCGAGCTCCTTGCCCACTCGTGCAAGCTCTTCAATTTTATTCGCATTGAAATTGAAATAAGTGGCTTCCCAGTTGTTAATGAGAATTGGCCTGTGACGATCCCGGAATTGTCCACGGCATAACCGTGTGCGATACAGCCTATGATAGGTGCGCGACATCCCGCCGAGGCCTTCGGCAGAATAAACAAGAACCGCTTCGGGCGTTTGGAAAGCTTCCCCAGGCTCCAAGAGCCACGAGAAATCAAAGGAATTGATGCCCATCACGACACGCGTCGTTCCATAAGGGTCCACTTCGGCTTGAGCAACAAAGTTCCCGCTGTAAACGAGGCGAATCCGTAAACTTCTCCGTGATCTTCATCCGCTTGCTTGGAAAGCAGCGCCATGAAGGGGTTCAGAGAGTGACTGCTAGCTCCCCGACGGCTTTCAATCACAGACCCACCTGTGGCAAGGGGGCGTTTTTCGATATGTCGCTCGCGCGCCCATGTGCCTGATAAATGAAGCATATCGAAATCGCTGCGAGACAGATCGAGACCGAAGCTCAATGCTCGCAACAGCTTGATGGACTGATGACTCTCATTTACGAATCGAACAGACCGGGTAATGGCATCTAAATCACGAAATACTGTGTACGTGAGAATAGCCTTTAATCCGATCAACTTATCACTCATTACGATATCAATACTCTCTGCTTCGCTCTCATCCTCCGTATAGGTTGATGGAAGTCCCTCCAACGGTGCTTTTCCCGCGTAAATCCGGTGGGACTCATAGACAAGTTCACTGACCGTCGTGCCATCTTCCATTTGAACCTGATAGGCAGGAACTCGATAATCACTCCCCCCATATCCCGGATATTCCTGCGGTAATGTGTCCAATGACAGTGTAAGATCATCCAGATCCGTGGATGGAGAGAAAGAGCATCGACGTCTCATTGCGAGCAACCCGCCGGGATTACTGCCTCGTACTTGGCGCCCCCAATGAACATGAGCTACATATTTGGAATTGATCAGTTGCATGATATAGCTCGATGACTTCCCTTGAAGATGGAAGGTTTGCGAATTCGAATTGTACACAATCCCCATTTTGACGCGTCCCCTTTGTGCGTATTAAACCTTGAGATGCTTCCAAGCCCCGCGTTTAAACCTCAAATAAATCAGATTAGATCGGAGAAACTGATCACTTGCAACCGCACTCCATAAACCGATCATGCCCCAGTGGAAGATATAGACAAACAAGTAGCTCAGAACAACCCTGATTCCCCACACGCCAATGAATGTCGAATATAAAGGATAACGGGTATCGCCTGCTCCTCGTAGAGCGCCTCCAAGAACAAATTGCGATATTTGGGACACCTGAATGAATCCTACGATTCGAAGTGCCCAAGCCCCTTCACGAATTATCGTCTCGTCATTGGTATACAGCCTAAGGATATGCGGTGCTAACAAAATAAAAAGCGCCCCCATACAACCGGCCACGATCATGCCGTACTTGCGGACCTGCCACACATAGCGTTCAGCAAGATCGGGTTTGCTTACACCAAGGGTTTGCCCAACTAACGTTGAAGCTGCTATGGCAAAGGCAGCCCCCGGCATAAACGAGATGCCAATGACGCTCGTTACTATTTGTGTTGCCGCGACGGCAACGGTCCCCAATCCCGCACATATTTTCACAAACGTCATAATTCCTAATCGCATAATCAACTGCTCAAGACTGCTCGGAATGCCAATCCGCAGCATACGACTAATCATGGCTTTATCCAAACGACTGATCTCTGACCAGCCGATGCGGACTCTAAATCTTCCGCTGAACATGACAGCAATAAAGCAAATCATAGCTCCGGACTGAACAACCAACGTAGCTATCGCTGCGCCCGTAATCCCCATTTGCGGTAAATCGAGATGGCCGTAAATCAGCAAAAACCCGAGGGTAACATTCACGCAGCCAGCCAGCACATTGATTTTCATCGGTGTTCGGGTGTCTCCCGAGCCTCGCAGAATAGCGGATAAAGCCGACGAAATGGAGGAAAAACCGATCGAGAAAAACATGATCTTCGCATAGGGCAGTCCAACTTGAACGACCTCATCACTAGCGCCCATCAGTTGAAGCAGACTCTCCGCAAAGGTGACTCCAAGTGCCACAATAACGACAGACAGGGCTGTACCAAGCATAAGCGATTGCCCTGCCGCCAAATTCGCATCCCCCATCTTCCCCGCTCCCGTGGAGCGAGCAACGATAACGGTAGTACCCGAATTCAGCGCTGCAAACAGTACGCTCAATAATAAATACGGCTGGCTTGTTAAGCCAACAGCTGCCACGGCAACAGCCCCAAGGTGTCCGACTAGGATCATCATCACCATTTGAGTTGCGTTCATGAGCAGCATCTCCATCAAAGATGGCCCTGCCAATTTGAAAATCATCCGGCGAACAGCTTTATCATCCTGCGGATTTATGGAGGCGGATTCGCTGTATGTCGCTGCATCTGAACTCATGGCTGACCTGCCATCAGATGTTCCAACCAGGCAAATATGCTTTCGTATTGTGCAGCATCTGATCAAACAATACTTCCGCATCGTGGATATCCATATTCACTAACGGATCGTTGATAAACGCCTTGAAGGCTAAGGCTTTGTCCTTTTGAAGAGCAGCCTTCAGAATAAGCTCTTGATTCATCGTATGCTGCAGGACCAGATTATTAACTTCCATTGGAAGCTCACCCGCGTAGACCGGACGCAAGCTATTCGCAGAGAACACTGCATTCGTTTCAACAACTGCTCCCAGTGGAATACCTTTCATTTGGCCAACGTTAGGAACGTTAATATTGGTTACAAATTGCTCAAGTCCAATCAAACCTTTTAACTGCCTAACTTCTTCTTCACCTGATGTCTTAAGCGGTAGTTTCTCCTCGCCACTTAGCAGCTTCCCGTAAAAAAGCTCAGTTGCCGCATGCTTTTCAACACGACTCTGGACCGTCGTTAACCCAAACTTCCAGGATCGAACCGTCTCCGGATCTTTCAAATACCAAGGAGGCATGAACTCTGCCAAGTGGCGATCACCTGCCGCTGCAATAACCCCATAGCGCCGAAACAAATCAAACTTCACGCGGTTCGCCGCCGTATAGGTGTTCGTAACCCAGGCATCTTTGTTGTGTTCAAATCCTGAATCATAGTATTTATCTACAAACTTGCGATACATCGGAAGTAAATCCATATTGTGATACGTGGCTTGATCGATCCAAGTAAAATGGTTAATTCCCAGTACATTCACTTTCACTTGATCGCGATGAACACCTTCAATGCCTTCCATATCGCGAAGCATACGAATCAATAACCCTTGCACGCCGAAAATTTCATGACAACAGCCAATGGCTTTGATTTTGGGAAATACTTCATACAGCGTTCGCGTACAGAGCGTCATTGGGTTCGTGTAATTAAACACCCAAGCATCCGGAGAATATCGCTCGATCGCTTGAGCAATCTCCACATACATCGGGATGGTGCGAAGCGCTCTGAGCAGTCCCCCAGGTCCCGTTGTATCCCCAACGGCTTGGTAAATACCGTATTGTTCTGGCGCATGGACATCGGATTCCATTTCCTCGAAGGTGCCTGGAAGAATCGAGATAAACACAAAGTCGCATCCATTCAGCGCCTCTTGAAGCGTCGGATACGCCTTGTATGTCCACTTGGATTTCGTCTCAGGATAATCAGAAACTGAATTCCCCAGCTTTTCATTATTTTTGGCTTTTCCATAGTCAAGATCATACAAGCGAATCGTGCCCGATAATTGACCATCCAGCGCCAAATCGGCAATCAAATTTTTAGCCCAATACATTGAGCCGCCGCCAATATAAGCAATTTGGATATCGCTGACTTTCTCATTAGCAAATTTCATGTTACGCCTCCTTCATGATGTAGAACCGCCTACCATTAGCTACCAGTATAGAAAACAATTCCACATTAGGGGATGGCAAAAATTAAGTGGGGTTGTGATTTTTTACACTTTTGCATAAGAGAAACTAAAAAAACGCCTGCCCTCTCTAGAGGACTGGCGTTAGATGATGGATGCAATATCGGAACGTGAGAAGGGAACGAGGATGCGCTATTGCGAACAAATACGTGAAATGTACATTGCAAGGGAACTACGGTACCTTATTTTGCCGGAATAACACTAAAAATCACGAAAATCGAACAAATAGAGTACCTACGTTCCGCTTTGAGCCAATTTCGATCGATTTCGATTAAATAGCGCATCTAGGTTCCCTTTCACCTCGTGCTTACAGCAATCGCTGTAAGCGTAAGATCGTAAACCGGTTGCGCACGAACAGCGCATCCTGCAGCGACGCCTCCACCAGCGCGGGCTCCACGCCCAGCTGGTCCGGCGCTACAGACCCCTGCACCGCCGCGAGCCACGCAGCAAGCTGCGAAGGCGGCGGAACCGCCCGGGCGATGCTGAGCACATCGCCCCAACAAGCCGCGATGCGCGCCCCAAGCGCACGCGCATCCCCACCCATCGCCGACGCATTCTCGGCGATGATGGCTTCGGCCATGGCCCCGTAGGCCGCCCGGATGCGTTCCGCATCCGTCTGCGCACTCGGGGCCTGCCGCCCCGCTAGGCGCGCAGCGGCCTCGTCGGCCGTGAGCTCTAGCAGCGCCTGATAGCGCTGCGCCATGAGCACGGTCGCGACGCCGACCTTCGCGCCGTGCAGCAGCGCCCGGCGGCGCTGCTGCAGAAGCACCATCTCCCAATAATGGGAGAGATGGTGCTCAGCCCCGGAGGCCGGCCGAGAGTGGCCGACCAGGAGCATGGAAAGGCCGGATAAGATCAGGCCTTCCATGAGACGGCGCATGCCCAGCTCGGTGCGCTGCGCAATCTCTTCTAGATGTGCGGTGCACAGCTCCACCGCCTCCAAGGTCAAGCGAGCACTCAGCTCGCAGTAGTGCTCATCCAGCAGCACGCGGCCGAGTGCCCAGTCCGCGAGCGAGGTATGCTTGCCGAGCATGTCGCCGACGCCAGCCGCAATCATGGCTTGCGGCGCTGCAGCAAGCAGCCCCAAGTCAGCGAAGATCGCCTCTGGCGCTGAGCAAGGTATCGTCATTTTGAAGCCACGGACGATGAGTGGAGCGCCTACAGAAGCAAATCCGTCAACCGATGGTGCTGTCGGTACGGAAAGAAATGGCCGATTCGTACGATGACTAACGAAACGCACAATGTCATGGAGCGTGCCTGACCCCACGGCGATCAAAGCCTTCGATGTCAGTGACGTGTCTAACATCAACTGAACGATAGCTTCCTCGTCCGCTGCTACTTCCCCCATCTCATTCTCACGAATGACACAAGTACCAACCTTCACCTGGCCATCTTCCAATAGAGAGCGCAGCTTGTCACCAGCCACAGCGTATGTATTCGCATCCGCAACGAGCGTTATTTCTTCATAGCCCGCTTCTCTCACATATTCAACAACAGTAGCTAAAGCATCTCGTTCTATAACAATACGGCGAATCGGAATCTCATGCTTTTGCCCGCAGGCGCACGCAAAGCTTTTACCCAACCACTCATTTAACAACTCACTCATATCTCTCATCTCCTAACCTGTACGTACAAGTTATTCTCTCACCTATTCTAGCGCAACCTATGCTATAATAAAAGCCATTCTATCAGACTTTTTGCACGAAAAGAGGAGAACGAGCCCCTCATGCCGATCCAGACCGAAACCGAGCTGTATGCACCGATTAAACACTTCTTCGAGCAGCGTGGCTATACCGTCCGTGGCGAAGTTAAGCACTGTGATTTAGTCGCAATTCGAGGCGATGAGCCCCCGGTTATTGTTGAATTGAAAAAAAGCTTTAATATCCCGCTCCTCGTTCAAGGAATTGAACGGCTGCGGCTAACGCAAGACGTCTATGTAGCCTTCGAGCTGCCGAACAAAGGAAAAGCCCCCCACCGCTTACAATGGGAGGATATTCGTCGACTTTGTCGCATGCTTGGACTTGGTGTATTGACCGTTCAATTCTACAAACGCAAACAGCCCACAGTCGACCTCGTCTGTGAGCCTACTCCTTATACATTACGCCCCAACAAGAGGGCTTCCGGCAAGCTAATGGCGGAGTTCCATGAGCGCAGCGGCGACTATAATGTCGGCGGTAGTTCTCAGCAGAAACTTATGACCGCATACAGAGAGAAATCGTTGCACTGCGCTTATCTAATGCAGCAGCACGGTCCACTCAGCCCACGTAAACTGCGCGAGATGACCAGCAATATGAACGTGAGCTCACTTCTGCAGCAAAACTACTATCGTTGGTTTGTCCGACAAAGCCGAGGCATCTACCATCTTACCCCCATCGGCGAGAAAGCCTTAGTAGAGTATGCACACGTAGTTACTGCTTTCCCAACCATAACCATCCCTTAGTCTTTACCTTTATTATCTATACAGATTAAACCAGAGTTTCTCCGTTATGAAAATAGAGTTGTGCCATCACCTTAATAGCCTTCAGAATCGGATTTAGAGAAAAATAAAGTTATCTCACAACGTTATTTACCTTAATTAAGCGATTATCACCTTATAGATTCACCCTAAGACCGAATCACAACCCGATGAACATTCGCCTCTTCATTCATTCTAAGCAACGCCTTGTTGATCCAAATGGCCGCCTGTGAGCCTTCCCCCATCGCAATCGTCACTTGCTCCGCATGAACGCCGACATCGCCAGCCGCCCAGACGAAAGGAACACTCGTCATTTTACTGCGAGGATCGGTCATCACATGCCGATTCTCCATGCGTTCTGCACCAAGCTGACGAGCCAAATCCGACTTCACTTCATTCCCACCGAAAGCGATAAAGCCTCGTTCTGCTTCCAGCCATCTGCCATCTTTAAGCACAACTCCCTGGAATCGTCCGGGCGAATCCACCACAACCTCATCCAGATCTTCCGTCAAATAAGTAATGCCTTTGTTCTTCATTTCCATAAGAAGCTCACTTTTCACGGCCCGATTTTGGTGATTCACATACGTCATTTGCTCGGTTCGATGACGGAGCTTAATCGCCATAGCTGCCCCTGTATCACCTGAGCCCATCACTAGCGTATTGCGATCCTTGATCTCATATCCGTCGCAATCGGGGCACACGTATACGGTTAACCCCAAGCATTCTTTCAGGTTCGGGAGTTCAGGCATCCGGTCCAATAAGCCAGTCGCCAGCAGAAGCGTCCTCGCTTCATAGCCTCGGCCACTTTTTCCCCATAGCTCGAAGCCGTCACCGATTCTTCCTTTGGCGACAGCCTGCACAATTTCATCTTGGACAAAAGCTACCCCTAATCGCTCAGCTTGCAGCCTGCCTAATTGGCGCAGTTCATCCCCCGATACTCCATCTGGCCAACCTAGAATATTATGATAGCTCCTGCACAGGGTCGAACGTCCGTAACCTGCATCAACCACAAGTACTTTGTGCTCATATCTGCCTAATTGAATCGCCGCTTGAAGCCCTGCAATGCCTCCTCCGACGATCAGAATATCTACTTTCTCCATCTGCACAATGCCCCTCTTCTCCAATTCACTACCATCTAGGATAACCGAATTGTAGGCCTCTAATCCTTACCAAGGTAGTCCACTTTTGATCACGAAGCATTCCAAGTAGCGTATTCGACATCGAATATTGTGAATTCAGCCGGAAATTCCGGTGCTCACGTAGCTTCCACTACGCTCCGCTCCTCATTTCCTATCTTCTTTCAATCTTCTCGGTGCTGAAAACTGGACTTGTTGAACTTGCACTTACATCCCTATCGATTCTTAATTGACCAGATCAAACCAAATTGCGTCAAAGCGGCCAGCAGCAGGATCCATGGAATAAGACCACCATCCAAATCGCTCCCAAAGGTAATGAGAACGAGAATGGAAATAACCCGCCCCACATTTAAGAAAAATTCCCGCACGACCACGCTTTCAACCTTTAATTCCCCCTTAAGAGGAAGCCTCGCAATAAGGCTGTAATAGTACCCTGTCATAGTATTCCCTTGCAGCGGTGCAAAGATGGAGTACAGAATCATAAAGCCGACCACAGACCACACATTTAAACTTCCTATAATACAGGAGACCCCAACGAGATAACCCACAGTCGAAATGGTCAAATACATCCTTGCCCTGCCCGCATTCGCGTACTTCGAAATAAAGATCCCCATGACAATACTTAGACTCGAATAGAGGACACCTAGGTAACCAACCAAATCTTCCCGCGGCAGTACTTTGAATAAAAGGATGTTAGGTAGAAACAACATCGTGCCCTGCAGCAAGCCCATACCGAAGAAGCCAAGCAGCGCATTCGACCACTCTTGCTTTTTCTTCATAATGAGCCCCGTATATTTCAAATAATACACACGGTGATGTCCGCTTGACGCCTTAATTTTCAAAGAGATTAACGCGGCCAATAGAAACATGAAGAAAGCAATGGAGAAGACGATGGTGTATCCGCTTAACCCTTCTTTCATTCGAATGATGAAACCAGCAAGTGCTGGCCCTGCAAGCGTAGCCGCTGTGAAAAACATCATATTGAAAGCGAGATAGCGAATACGGTTCTGCTCCGTCGACACATCATACATCAAAGTTAAATAACCGACCCAGTAGAAGCTGCTAGCCAGTCCATTAAATATGGCAAAAAGCACGTAATAATCGACAAGCCGTTCCCCAGCAATGCTCACACTTAAATAGAAGAGACCAATCAGTACAATACCCAGTCGGTACGCTACCATACGGTCCTTCTTCTTAATCATATAACCGCCAATGGCGAACCCAATCGGTGTTAAGATGTACACGATTATGTTGTAGGTTCCATTCACGACAACACTATGCGTTAACCGCCACAAATATAAATTGAGAAACACCCCTGACATGGAAGCACCAAATTGAAAAATGGAATGAATAACTAAAGAAATGACTGCTTCGCGTGATAGTCTTTTCTCAAGTGGCAGCGCATTCCCTCTGCCCTGCAGCCAAGCTCTGATATTAAGATTCATGGTAAACCTCCAGTCCTCTTCATTGTAACAGCCATTGCCACATCTGTTAAACAGCAAAAAGCCTCAGCATTGGCGCTGAGGCTTGACGTACGTCTAGATTCGGGTTACTTCTTAAGGCTATCCCATGTTTTCTGGAATTCTTCCAACATTTGATCCTTCGTATACTTCTTAGCAACATAACCTTGCATGATATCGCCGAATTTCTTACTGGAAGCTTCTCCACCTGGGAATTTGAACCAGTTCCAGCTCAATGTTTTGCCAGCTTTGCTGTAAGCGATAATATCTGCTGCTAATGGTCCAAGTACTTTCTCGTCAGCAGGAATGGATTTGAAAGCAGGGATAAACTTGAATTCATCTGTGATATATTTCTTACCAATATCGGAGGTAACCATCCAGTTCAGGAATTTCTTAGCTTCGTCTTTAACTGCAGAGTTTTTGTTGACTACCCAGTTATTAGGTACACCTACGAACAATTTGTCGTTCGCTGTTGCATCATCGTTGATCGGCATTGGCAAGAAGCCAATTTTGATGTCAGGGTTTGTTTTGGTAATTTGAACTTGTGTCCAGTTACCTTGTTGCGTCATTGCCGCTTTCCCCGTAGCGAAATCCGTTACTTGTGTATTGTAGTCGGTTTGCAGCGGGTTTTTGTTGCCATATTGCAATTGCAAGTCGAACAATTTCACCCATTGGTTGAACACTTCGTTGCCTGGAATTTTCGCTGTACCTTTATTCAAGCCATCGATGAACGCATTCGGATCCTTTTGATAAGCAAATGGAAGGTTCACGAAATGGTTTCCAAGTACCCACCACTCGGCATAGCCTGTTTCAAAAGGAGTGATACCCGCATCTTTCAGCTTTTTAGCCGCTGCTTCTAATTGAGAGAACGTTTTTGGAAGCTCTGTGATGCCGGCTTTGGCAAACAAATCTTTATTGTATTGGAAGCCATATCCTTCAAGGTTAAGTGGTTGACCGTATAGCTTTCCACCCTTTGTCATTGGCTCTTTCGCAACGTCAACAAGATCTTTCACCCATGGTTGATCGGATAGATCTTCCAAGTTATCGATCCATTTATCTAGGTCTGTGAAACCACCGTTGTTGAAAATATCCGGTTTGTCACCTGCGTTAAACTTCGCAAGAAGCGCCGCGCCGTAGTCAGCTCCACCGCCGACAGTGTCGACTTGGATTTTGACATTCGGATTCAACTTCTGATATTCTTGCACCATTTTACCAAGCTGGTCTGCGATCTCAACTTTGAATTGGAAGATTTTAATGGTAACTGGCTTGCCGCTAGCAGCAGGCGTTGTTGTCGCTGTTGATGTACCCGTAGTTGGAGCAGGACTTGCTGTCTCGTCTTTTTTCCCGCAACCAGCTGCTAGTACGGATAAGGATAATACTGCTGCCACTGAAACCATTGTTAATTTTTTCATGTAGGTAATGCCTCCCTTTAACTTGTTTCTTCATTTAAACTCGCTTACTTATTCTTGCCTTGCTTCCTTACATGATTCATTGTAAACACTTACATCCTGGCTTAACACCGAGTATATTGAACATAAAGGTGGAATATCTTGAACATATTTGCAATTATGTCACCCTTTTACTGAACCCGCTGTAATCCCTTCTACGATGTGCTTCTGCAAGAACAAGAAGAAAATGACGATCGGCAATACGCTTAGTGTTAACCCAGCAAGCGCTAAATCCCATTGTTTCGTATATTGTCCAAAGAACGAGAAAGTAGCAAGCGGAATGGTCCGCAGCTCTGGATTACCAAGTACGAGAGATGGAAGTAGATAGTCATTCCAAATCCATAAGCTGTTCAAGATGATGATGGTAATCGACATTGGCTTGAGCAGTGGAAATACAATTTTCCAAAACACACCGTACGCTGAACTGCCATCAACTTTGGCTGATTCCTCAATTTCGAGTGGAATGGATTTAATAAATCCATGGTACAAGAAGACATTTAAGGAAACGCCGAATCCATAATAACATGCTACCAATCCCAGCTTACTATCCATAAAGCCAACTTGGCTCGCTACGCGAACTAGTGGAATCATGATCGACTGGAACGGAATAACCATGGCTGCAACGAAAGCTAAGAAAACAAGATTATTAAATTTACTTGCTTTTCTCACCATGCGATACGCCGCCATTGAGGAAATGACTACGAGTCCTACATTACTCAAAACAGTAATGAACAAAGAGTTGAAGAACGCCTTCGGGAACTTCATGATGCTCCATACTTTGGTGTAGTTATCTAGATATAGAGAGCTTGGCAGCTTCGCCGTATTCGCTGCTAATTCAGGGAACGTTTTTAAGGAATTCGCGATGACGAAGTAGAACGGAATCAAGAAGAGTAAGGCAACTAGAATGCCAAGAACTTCAAGAGCAAATAATCGGCCTGTATACTTTTTGACGGAAGCCATTAGACCTCAACCTCCTTGCGCTTGGTGTACATCACTTGGATGGTTGAAATGATGGCAACTACGATGAAGAATACGAGAGCTTTGGCCGTACCTAAACCATACCGATTGTTACGGAAAGCTTCTTGATAAATATTGATGGAAACCGACTCTGTGGAATTGAACGGTCCGCCTTTCGTCAAGGAGAAGTTCAAGTCAAAGATTTTGAATGACCACGAAATCGTCAAGAACAAGCACACGGTGACGGCTGGCATGATGAGCGGAACGATGATGCTTCGTAATACTTGCATGCGGGATGCGCCATCAATATACGCTGCCTCGAGCATATCCTTTGGCACATTCGACAAGGCCGCTATGTAAATAATCATGAGATATCCAGCGCCCTGCCACACACTAACGATTACGATCGCCCAGAAAGCGGTCGGTGAATCACCTAACCAAGGCAATTCGAAGAAACCGATATGCGTGAGATTGCCAAGGGTTGCAAACCCTTTTACAAAGATAAACTGCCAGATAAAACCGAGCAATAAACCACCGATTACGTTCGGCATAAAAAAGATTGTACGTAATACATTCCTCGTTTTCAGCGATTGCGTGAGCAATAACGCCAATAAGAAGCCTACAAGATTCGTCAGAATCACGTTCGTCACGGTCAATCGAGAAGTAAAGTTAAAGGCATTGCGATAGTCCTTATCATGGAATAGAATTTGTTTGAAGTTCTCCAGTCCATTGAAGGTCACATTCGTTGTTACGCCATTCCATTCGGTAAACGAATAATAGATGCTCATCAGAAATGGAATCAAGACCACGATGCCAAAAAAGACTAACGCAGGTCCGATAAATACCCATTGCTGAAGCCATCCGGAAAGCATTCTTTTTGTTTTCACTGGGAAGTCCCCCTTACCATTCTGCTACTATACCCCAAGTATAGAGTGCCGCAGTACCCCAAAACACAGACGATCGTGACCCATTAGGTGGAATTTGTTGACCTCTCCTGCTACAATGTAGGGGAAAATCCCATTATAGAAACCGAGCTGATGAAGTCTGATACGACACAGTATTCGTAATAAATTGATCTTATTTCTGCTAATTGCCACTCTTGTGCCCTTCCTTACCTCCCTTGGCGTCTCCTATTTCTTCACCAAACAGAAGGTGACAGAAGATACGCTGACTAACAATTCCGCCCTGCTCTCACAAGGTAAAACGAACCTCGTGAACTATCTGGATGGGGTCGTTCAAGCCTCCTCCACGATTTACACAGGCAGGAATATTGCTGAGCTTGGCCAATTTTATGAGATCATTCAAACGCAGTCGGAGATTAACTATCAGAGCGATAAAGTGATCAAAAGCGGTCTACAGGTCATGTCACATTCGGTTAAAGAAATCAAACAAATTTACCTGTATGCCGCTGTTAGCAACAGTTCTTTTCTTACCCACAATGACATTCAAGTAAGCATGGCTGGTAAATATGAGGGACTGCAGCCGTTCCCTGCGGGCAAGCTTGTGTATTTCGAAATCAAACATCAGAACAATTTGTATGGCATGTCACTCTCTGCATATTCTAACCCAACACCCGTTATTTCTATGCACCGTAATATCATGTACTCACCTAGTAATCAATCCATTGGTGAGCTTATTATTGATTTGAATTTGGACCTCGTTTCTAATATTTCTCAAGGCTTATTCACCCATAATCAAGAGGAACTTTACATTTTAGATGAAACGGGACGTATCGTTTTCGGTCCTGATCCAAGCAAGTGGGGACTTCAATTAGATGATAATTGGGGGGATGAAGCTGTTCACAGTACCCTTGACAAGGGGAGCTATGAATGGTCGAAAGGTGCTTTTGCAGGGATTAATATGTATGAGAAAATGCGTACAGACTATTTGAACTGGACGATTGTAAAGCGTCTTCCGTATGAGCAGCTCACCAAGAACGCTCGCCAATTGACTTTCATTAACGCTCTCATTCTGTCATTTTCGATGCTCATTGTTATGGCTGGCACGGTCTATATTAGCATTCGTTTTACAGCTCCAATCAAACAACTGATTCGTTACATTACACGCATTCAAACGGGACAAGCTGGACTAGGTGATCATCAGAGCGACATTGAGTTGACCAGAACCGATGAGATGGGGATACTTGCGAACCGTTTCCACGGACTTATGCAGGATTTGAATCAAATGGTGATGCGCGAATATCGGTTAGAACTAGCGAATAAATCGAATCAGTTGATGGCGCTTCAGGCGCAAATTAATCCGCATTTTCTGAATAATGCCTTACAATCGATCGGAACATTGGCCCTGCAACATGAAGCACCTAAGATCTACACCCTCATTAATTCGTTAGCTAAAATGATGCATTACAGCATGAACACGAACGAATCTGTCGTTCCTCTTCGCAAAGAAATTGATCATATTAAAGCGTATTTGGAGCTGCAGAAGCAGCGTTTTGAACACCAATTTGATATTGTCTATGCGATTGAAGAGGGGACTGGGACCATTTCTATTCCTAAAATGATTCTTCAACCGCTTGTCGAAAATTATTTCAAGCATGGTTTTAAACCTAGCCAGTCGCAAGACGTCGGTCTGTTGCACATCGAATCAGAGAAGCTGACTACCCCTGAAGGAGACTACTTGAAGCTTACCGTGGCGGACAATGGTATAGGGGTGACAGATCAACGGCTCCATGAGGTCCGAAGTCGACTGAAAGCATCATCCGTTGCTGATGATTCCTATATCGGTTTACGTAACGTCCTAACGCGTATCCAGCTCTATTTTAATGATGAGGCAACTTTGGAGATTGACCATGTTCATCCCCAAGGTGTGCGGATCGTCATCCATATTCCGATGAAAAAGGGGGTTACCTGATATGAAAGTACTACTCGTAGATGATGAGAAGCACGTGCGCGATGCCATCCGACTACTGGTGAATTGGAAGCAATACGGGATCGATACCATCCTAGAAGCGTCCGATGGAGAAGCTGCGACTGCCCTGGTAAGCAGTGAACATCCGGAGATTATTATGACCGATATGATGATGCCCATTATGAACGGCGTCAAGCTTCTTGAATGGCTGCATCGCCATGCGCCTGACGCCAAGACCATTGTCATCAGCGGTCACGACGACTTCTCTTTACTGCGGCACACTGTGAAGTATGGTGGGACGGATTATATTTTGAAGCCGATAGATCCGGATCAATTGAACGAAGCTTTGGACAAAGCGATTCAAACTTGGCTCAAAGATGAGGAGCAGAGGCATGCCAATCGCGAGCTGAATATCGAGGTTAACCAATTCAAGCCTATTTACTGGGATAAGCTGCTTTCCGCGTTAATAGCCGAGCCTACTACCTATGAGCCAGTGGCTGACCAACTGGAGCGTGAGCTGCATTTATCCCGAAGTGTTGCAAGCTGCCGTGTTGCGATTCTCTCTTTAGATACGATGGAAGCTAGTATTAAAAATAAATTCAGTCAAAATATCGATCTCCTTCTCTTTTCTCTGATTAATATTTGCAATGAATTTCTTGTTCCGCATAAGCGCGGCTATGCCTTCCGGCACTTGCACAATTCGAATGAAATTGTGCTCTTCATCTGGGCGGCGCCAGCCATGGCAGAAGAACTGTTGGCAACCATTAATGATGGTATTCGCACCGCCTTGCATGCCAGAGTAGATTTCGGGATTGGAAGTTGCCACAGCTTCCCTATTCAATTGAAGCTATCCTATCAGGAGGCTCGAGACGCCTTGCGGCAGCGTAACCTGACAACCAAAGAAACGTGGATTCATACCAACTGGCTCCCGAGCAAGGGATCTCAACAAACGTTAACTTTTCATCAATTTGATGAGCAAATTCATCTTGCCCTGCGCAGTGGAAATGTCGAGCAAATCCAGTATATCGTTCAGCACTTGATGGATGCCATCAAAAGTTGTGATGTCATTACACCTGCGCAGCTCGAGCACTGGTGGGGGGAATATCGGGTGATGATGCGCCGTTGGATCCAGCAATTGATTCCGGATAGCCGTGAGGAAGACATACAGCCGTTACTTCTTGAAGATAACGCAGCCGCGATTATTACCCTTGACGAGAAAGGCCTATTGTCCCTAACCCTCTGGCAGCAAGAGCTGACCCGCAGCCTCATTCAAGTGTCCAAGCTCCATCTGGAGAGCCAGCATAAAGATAACAATGTCATTTTCGAAATCGCTAGCTTTCTCGAAAAGCATTATCACGAGGATATTTCGCTTGCGGATATTGCCAGTCGGTTTTATCTTAGCCGCGAGTACATCTCGCGCAAATTCAAACAGGAGTTTAGCGTCAATCTCTCTGATTACTTAGGACAAATTCGGATGAGCAAGGCCAAGGTGCTGCTCTGCAATCCGAATCTTCGCATTTCCCAGGTTGCTGAGATGGTTGGTTATCAGGATGAGAAGTATTTCAGCAAAGTTTTCAAAAAAATGTCGGGTATTACCCCAGGTGAGTATCGAAAAACGGCGAATTCTATCTAAAGTTCCGAGAAAATAATGGAATATGCTATACTAGTAGTCAGAGGTGATTTTCATGAGTATGCCCATAGAGAGCGCAACGGCGAATTCTTTTCCCCGCACGTCGAAAGCAACCCGGGTCAAGAAGAAAACGTATGTCTTCCTATTCGTGGGTTGGGTCATGCTGATCGCAGTCGGAGTAACAGCTACGATGATGTACACTGAACATCTGAGGCAACAAATATCGACCGATATCGCACAGCAAACCCAGCAGCAATTACAAGTTATTCAGCAAGATTATCAGAATCAAGTCTCTCAGTTGAAGGATAGTGTATCTACCGATATGAAGACTTTGCAAGCCAAGGTAGATTCATTGAATGAATTACTGGCATTCACCAAGGATAGCGCTAACAGCAAGACCGATAATAGTAATCAACTTTATACCCAGCTCGCAGACGTCAAGAAGAAGCTAGATGAGCTGACCAAAAATCTGGATGTGTTGAAATAATGACAGCGAATTCGTTTCAGCAAATCAATCGTGTTATGTTGCTGGCCTGCGCACCTTTTCTAGGTATGCTGATTTGGCTGCTCTTCGTCTCCCTGGATATTTCCATCCCAGTGAAGTCTCCAGTTACTTCAACACCGATCAATCTAGCGCAAGAGACGACCACTCTTAACAGCCTGTTGACACAGGCGAATTCGGATGCGGTCCAAACGAAAACCGTTATTCAGCAGTATTTCCAGCTGTACGAGAAGAGCACGGCAGAAGTTACCGCTATGCTCCAAAGCGCAGCTTCCCAAATCGCCAAACCCGGACTTATCTATGATGCACGGATTACAGCTAAGCTTGGCAGTCCGATCCGTCAAGCCACCTCTGGCAATATCGACATTCAGCTATTCGCTTTGAATGAAAAACATTATTCAGGTTATGCTCTTAAAGTGAACCTCAAAAGCGATAAAGCCATCAAGCTCGTATTGGGGAATGATAAGCTCGGCTCCAGTGAAACGACTTTGGCCGCAGCTTCGCGCTATGGCGCTGTTGTTGGCATTAATGCTGGCGGCTTCGCGGACGATAACCGCGGTAAACGCTATCCGCTCGACACAACCGTGATGAACGGGAAATATGTCAACGGCTTCTTCCCCACCAACAATGATACAGCCTTCATCGGCTTGAACAAAGATCGCAAGCTGATTGGCGGCAAATTCAGCTCACAATCGGAGCTCGATAAGCTGAATCCGCTGATGGGTTCGACCTTCGTTCCTGTGCTGATGAAAAACGGCAGCAAGACGTCCATCCCGTATCAATGGCAAAGCTCACCAGCAAGAGCAGCTCGAACCGTGATGGCCAACTATAAGCATGACCAGCTCTTATTCCTTGTCACGGATGGCTACGATGAGAGCGGCAACTCAGGCGCTACGCTTGCTGAACTGCAGGATAAAATGCAGCAACTAGGCGTGGTGGATGCTTATAACTTGGATGGCGGCGGCTCAACCACGCTGGTCTGGGGTGGCAGCGTGATCAATCGCCCTTCGGATGGTAGACTCCGTCCGCTTGCTACGAACTTCTTGTTTTTCAAATGACCCAAATTATTCACACAATATTCGTTTCTTTTTTGGAGATGGTTGGGTATAATAAGCGTTAACTATGCAAAATAAACGTTTAACCCTATAGGGGATGCTTACGAAGTCAGTTTTCTGCCGAAAACTTTAGGAGGTGCAGCAATGTTCGGTTTATCCACAACATTTTGGCTCGTTAATTCCGTTTTTCTATTATTCATCGTTGCTATGTTGACGGCTTCCTATAACGAGGACAAAACAAAAGGCCTATAAGCCAAGAAAAAAAGCATCGCCTTCTCCACTTGGAGGAAGCGATGCTTTTTCTTTTTTTTAACTACTAGGCTCTCGCCTTAAGCAGGTTCATTTCAGTTACACAAACGCCGCAAATATAACGATCTTTGAATTCACTGACACTTTCCATGCTACCGCAGAACACACATTTCGGACGATATCTCTCGAGAATGATATGGTCACCCTGTACTAGAATTTCTACAGGATCTCCCTCGTTCATCTGGTACCGCTTTCTTAACGATTTAGGTAATACGATTCGTCCCAATTGATCGACTTTACGTACGACTCCAGCTGGCTTCATCATAGGACTTCACCTCTCTTTTCCCAGACGTTTTCTACACTTCCGGTAATTTCACATCGACCAACATTTCCATATCGAGCTTACCGATACTATTCGCCGTGAATCATGAAATTCCTTCTGCTAAAGCCCTAAAAACTTTCTTTTCTTGTCAAATATGTCGGTCGAGCACCAATAAACATAGGATGTAAGTCCCCCTACTCGAGACCTACAAACCCTGTCTGGCGTAATCCCTCATATAAAATAATAGCTGCAGAGTTGGAAAGATTTAAGGATCTTACCGCGTCGGACATTGGCAAACGGATTAAGGTATCCGGATGCTGACGCAGCAGCTCCTCTGGCAGCCCCTTGGTCTCTTTACCAAACACGAAGAAATCGCCATCTTGGAAAGCAAAATCAGAGTAACGTTTGCTTGCTTTTGTCGACGCAAAGAAGAATCTATGCCCCTCATACGCTGCCATAACCTCATCGAAAGAATCGTGGTAGTGAATCTTCACCGAATGCCAGTAATCTAAGCCAGCTCGCTTCAGGGTCTTATCATCGGTGTCAAAGCCAAGTGGTCTCACCAAATGAAGATGAGCACCTGTTGCCGCACATGTGCGAGAAATATTGCCTGTGTTCGCAGGAATCTCAGGTTCTACTAATACAATATGAAAAGCCATCTCTATTCATTCACCTCATTCTCTATCCTATTATAACCTGTTCTGGAATGCAATTTAACACAGCGTTAACTTTATCTTAATATCGCGATGATAGAGGTACGTCATACTAGAGATATCCTTCATTAAAAGGAGCATACCTAAAATGAAAAAGAAAATTCTAATTGTTGATGACGAACCTTCCATCTCCATGCTGATTGAATTTAACTTGAAGCTTGCCGGATTCGAAGTACACTGCGTGTTCGACGGAGAAGCTGTCTTCGGTGCTATTCAATCTTTCCGCCCTGATCTCATTGTCCTTGATCTCATGCTGCCCAAAATGGACGGCTTACAAGTATGCCGCAAGCTGAGAAGCCAGAATAACCTTGTTCCGATTATTATGTTAACGGCTATGCAGGATCTTACCGATAAAATTGCAGGTTTGGACAACGGTGCAGATGATTACATGACGAAGCCCTTCTCACCGCTAGAGCTCGTCTCTCGCATTCAAGCGATTCATCGCCGTATCCAGACCCTGCCTTCTACGACGGAAGAAGCACCGATTGCCATCGGCCAAATCTCCGTCAAAGCCGAGCAACGCGAAGTGACGATGAATGGCGCTCCAATCGAGTTGACACCGAAAGAGTTTGAATTGCTTCTATTCCTCTGCAAACATCGTGGGAAAGTGCTTAGTCGACAACAGCTGCTTCACGGCGTCTGGGACTATCACTTCCTCGGGGATACGCGCATCGTTGATGTCCATATCTCTCATCTCCGTGACAAGATAGAGCAAAATGCACGTCACCCCGAATATATCATGACCATCCGCAACGTCGGATATAAATTGACGGAGCCTGTTATTAAGGAGTCTTACGCTTAAGCTTAGTTTAGGAATCCATCACGCAGGTCATGAAAAAGCCTCATCCAGTAGAAATCCTACTTGGATGAGGCCTCTTTCTATTGACCTTTCAGTTCTGCTGCGGCTTGCTCAGCTTGCTTATGCTCCAATGATTCGGTTAAGCGCTCTTTACTCATGAGAACTGCTGCTATGACAGCCAAAGCTGTTGGAATCAGTGCCCACATGAATGTATATGAAATTGAGGAAGATAAGCCCGCTGTAATTTTATCAAGTACAGGTGTAGGGATTTGAGCGCGCATTTCAGGTGCGAGGAGCACCCTAGGATCACTAAACGCCGGATTGTCAGCCATGTTGCCTTGCCCGCTTCCAGCGAAAATTTCCTTGAGCTGCGCTGTGAAATCATTCCGTTGAATGATTCCGAATAGTGTAATCCCTAACGTCATACCTAGGGAACGAACGAAAGAGACTGTTGCATTCACAGAACCACGTTGCGACGGATCAAAGTGATGAATCGCTGCATTGGAAAGTACGGAGAAACTCGCACCAATACCCACACCAACGACAATCATGCACATTGTCACATACAAGCGGCTTGTATCCGGTTCAAGCTGTGTCAACATGAACATACCTGCTGCTAGAATGACAACAAAGACCATCATAATGTTCCGGTATGGCATCTTATTCATTAAGAAACCGCCGCCTACCGCTGAGAATACAGAGCCTACCATCATAGGCAAGAGTACGAGCCCTGAATTGGTCGCTGTTCCGCCAAGTACACCCTGAATATAAATCGGAATATACACAGATGCCGTGATAAAGCCCATCCCGCTCAATAATCCAAGAGCATTACTCGTCGTAAACAAACGGTTCTTAAACATCGGGAATGAAATTATTGGTTCGATTACTTTTCTTTCAATGAGGATAAAGCAAATCGTTAGCACAGTGAAAGCTGCAAACAGTCCGATAATTAAGCTGGAATCCCACGCATATTTATTTCCACCAAGCTCAAGGGCAAACATCATGCTGACAACGGCACCAACAAGCGTAGCGGCACCCCACCAGTCGATTTTCTGCTTCGTATGAATCGGTGATTCTTTGTAGTAGATCGCAATAAAAATTAGTGCCAAAATACCAAGAGGAATATTGACATAGAAGACCCAATGCCAGTTAATATAGTCCGTAATATAGGCGCCAAGCAACGGTCCAAAAATACTGGACAAACCGAATACCGCACCGAACAAACCGCCTAACTTCCCGCGTTGCTCGACGGGTACCGTATCAAACATGATCGTGAACGCAATTGGAATCAGCGCTCCGCCACCGATCCCTTGCAGTGCGCGGTAGATACTAAGCTGTACAATGCTTTCTGCCGTACCACACAAGATGGAAGCGATCAAGAATACAATTAATCCAAAAATGAAAAACCGTTTACGTCCGAACATATCGGACAACTTCCCAAAAATCGGCATACCCGCCATTTCAGCGACCATATAGGCCGATGTTACCCATACAAACTTATCTAGTCCACCGAGATCTCCTACAATGGTTCCCATCGCTGTGGCAACAATTGTATTATCCATTGATGCCATTAACATGGCCAAGAGTAGACCTGCTAAGACGAAGCCTACTTTATTATTTGAACTCGTCATTCGTACACATTCCTTTACGATTTGTTTTCGCCTAACCCTACACTTACAGACTTATTACAACTTGCGTGATTCTTTCACAATGGCACCCTTCTTCTTCTCTAAGTGTACCTTGTATTCTACTAGATCGACTTCACAACCAGGACCGATGACAACTTGGTTGCCGCGAACAACTTTCGCTCTCGTGTGCTCCACGTAGATATCATCCCCTTCAATAACCGATACCGTTACCTTGGCATGCGGTGAGGGTCTGAAGAACAAGCTAAACGGATGAAGCAGACTCGCTTTGCGAATTCTGATTTTCTCGCCGCCAATCTCTTTCGCCGTTGAATCTTGGAAAAGCCTGATGTCGATCTCTCCTGCGTTCAGGAGTCCCCCAACATCAAACATTCCCTTTAGATTAAACACATCGACTTCGCAATCCCCTCCTGCAGCGATATGCCCTTTAAGTGCGATCTTGGTGCCTTGCATATGCCCTTTCACTTCAATCGTCCCTGAACCAGTAAATGACCCAATTTCTGCATCACCACCGATACTCACCGTCCCCGAATTTTTCATTCTATCGCTTCGAACATTTCCCCTCAATGCAAAGGTGCCCACAATGCCCGCTTCGCTTGCCTGCAAGTTACCTTCCATCTCTAATGTTCCGATACATTTCAGAAGCCGGCATTTCGTATCGCCTTCAATGATGCCTTCTCCAACAATTTTCATTCGATCATACAGGCCCCCTGCCGCGGTAGAGCTGCCTGTAATCTTCAAATTACTAATTAGCGAACGTTTGTTTGCATCTATTCCCATTGTACCTCAAAACCTCCTCTCTTGCTACACTTTTTCACTGCGTTTCACCTTAGATTGCTTATCTTGCTCGAGCTTTGCGGTATATTCGATGAGCCCGATCTCACAACCAGGTCCAATTGTAATATCCGCTCCTCTTACGACATCAGCCGTTGTATATTCCAAGTAAATATGGTCACCTTCGATGGTTTGAACCGTCAAATGATTACCAATTCCCAGAGGCAGAATCTTCAGCCAACTTGCCAAGCCAATACCCCGCTGCTTACGTATTTGGATCCGTTCTCCGCCGATCTCTGAGATTTTACTATGCCCATGCAAAGTAACAAGAATCGTATCTGCATTAAGCGTGCCAACCTGCAGCTTGCCGTTGGCATTAAACTTCTCCGCCTCACAGTTGCCTGTTATTATTGAAGCTCCATTAATTTCAAGGTTCTCGCCAACATAATTGCCCTCAATCTTGATTTTACCATGAATTCGGGTACGCTTGGCTTTCAGATTCCCCTGAATATTTAGCGTTCCATGCAATTCTGCCGTTTCAGATGTAATACTGCCATTCACTTCTGCGCGCCCATTTAGCGTAAAATCGGAACATATGACGTCCCCTTCCAGACGCCCCATGCCGTCTATTTTAACCGAACGAAAGCTACCACCATTAGAAGATCCTATTCCGGAAATCATCAATTTACGCTTCAATTCTGCTGTATGCATCGTGTCACCTCCTCACGTTGTTGTTATTTTCAGCTTCAGTTCTTCAATCTTCTTCGCAACCTGTATCCGGAGTACGACCTTTACGCCTTGCTCGAAGAACAACTCACTGCCTGTCGTAACGAGTAGAAATAAAGTTAAGCCCATCTTACGTATAAGAATCAGATCACAAGGCTTGCCTTCGAACTTGGCAAATTGCTCTTGCATCGTCAGAAGCAAGTGTTTCCCTTCATCCAGGCTCATTTCACCGGATTGTAAGCTATCTTCTAAAAGGAACAGAAACAACGTTTCTTCAAAGCTGAATACCGCGGTCCCCCCCAAAAATGGAGATGCATAGTCTATGGTTTGCAGAGAAACAATGTTTCGTTTTATTAGCTCTATTTTGTCTATTTTCATGTCATTTGGCACGATAGAGAACACATCCGCTAATTCATCCAGCGATAAATCATCCTTCATATTTATTATTTTATCGATTCGCGCCAGCATCTGCCCCTTCGGAAAGAACGTTTCCTGCCCCGTAAACGCTGATTTTCGTATAAACCATTCCTCAGGAACTAAATTTTTGCGTTTCCAGCGATATAATTGACCATAAGATATCCCTGTTAGCTCGAGAAGCTCCTTTTTCGATATCAAATCATCATCCAACGTACATCCCTCCTTCGCCATTTCAGGTTAACATAACATTGTTACGCAGTAAATCAGCCTTGAGACTGAATACCCAAACCTAGAATACCCAAACCTATCTCCACCGCCATATACAAATTAAATGGATTTGATGTAGTTATTTTTGCCAATTCTCGGCTCTCTGAAGCAATAGATGGATTTCCTACAGTTAATTCCTGCTATATTCTTCCAAACGGCCGATCGTCCTCCAATTAGCTGTACATTTTCCATTTTTTCACTAAATCCAAGGAAAATCAGCAATATTAGCTGTATATTTTACATTTATTTGAAGATCTAGCTACTCAACTGACCACACTACTTCTACTTCCTCTCTACTCTCAACAACCAGTAAGGCACCATCACCACAACATATTAGGTAAGGGTAAAGCTTCGCTTACCCTAGAACATCAAAAAAAAACCACCCAGCAACCGCCGAGTGGTTCATTCATCATCTATATGCTTACATCTTAAAATACAAAGTCATCGTCCGTCAGAGCCTCAACGTGAATCGTGCGCACGTAACCATTGCCCTTTTTGGAGAAAAAGTCATGCTGCTTCGTCTTCGTGCTCAGTCCGTTCAATACAATCGGGTTGATCTCCTCTTCCGGGAACATCGGTTCAACGCCCAAGTTCATAAACGCCTTATTCGCGTTGTAGCGAAGGAATGCTTTCACTTCGTCTGCCAGACCCAATGGTCCGTACAGACTATCCGTGTAGCCTTCTTCATTCGCATGAAGCTCTTTCAACAGCGCACACAACGTCGCGTACGCCTCGTCTTGCTCGGCAGGGCTTAGCTCCGCGTAGACCTCTTGTGCCAGCACGCCTATGTACAACCCGTGGATGCTCTCATCGCGCAAGATCAAGTCAATGATCTCACCGCTGCTCGTCATTTTACCTTGGCCAGCTAAGTACAACGGATAATAGAAACCGCTATAGAACAAATAGCTTTCCAGTAGAACAGACGATGCCATCGCTAGATACAGCTCTTTGGTCGTATTAATATTCTCATAGTAATGTGAAATCTTATTCGCCTTAAATTGCAAGTGTGGATTCCGCTCCACCCATTGAAACAGCTCGTTGATCTCTTCTGTCGTAGACAGCGTTGTGAAAATCGAACTGTAAGACTTCGCATGGATCTGCTCCATCATCCCCATGAAGCTAAGCACAGCTTTGCGCTGCAACCCATCCACATGCTCAAGAATCTTCGGCATCCCTACGCCGCCTTGCATGGTATCCAGCAAAGTTAGACCGCCAAGCACCTTCATATAGAGCTCACGTTCAACGTTGCTTAGTGTAATCCAGGACATTTTATCATCAGACAATGGAATTTCTTCATCTGTCCAAAATTGCATAATATTTTGATTCCAAAACGTAATCGTGAAATCATCATCGGGCCGGTTCCAATTCACCGCTTTTTTGACGATTGGTTTATTGATCGTTGGTGCACTTGTCATAAGTGGTAGTCCCCTTCCTAATTATACTGAGCAGCTTACACATTCCTCAACAGATAGCTGATTGGTTCGTGTGTAGTAGAGCGATTTAAGTCCTTTGTGTGCCGCATACAGGTATAATCTAGCAAGTTGTCTTGTTGAAACATCACTGTTTACGTGTAAAATGGTCGAGATCCCTTGATCCACATGTGTTTGAATCTCCGAGATGAGGTCAAGAATCTTGAATTGATCCATTTGATAAGCGGATTTATAGTAGAAGAAATTGTCACGAGCCATGAATGGCATCGGATAATACGTTGTCGAATTCGCATACGTACGTGTCTCAATCGGTTCAACAATTGGCATAACGCTGGATGTTGAATTTTGGATATACGAGATGCTTTGCGTCGGCGCTATTGCCAAACGGTACGCATGGTAAAGACCGTGCTTCTGAACGTCAGCTTGCAGTGCTCTCCAATCACTAGGTGACGGAATCGGCATGCCTTCGAATAATGCTTTCACTTTATCCGAGAGTGGACGGTAATCTGTTTCTGTATAACGGGTAAAATAGTTCCCATTCGCATATTCCGATAGCTCAAAGCCTTCAAACGTTTGTCCGGATTCTTTGGCAATCTCCATGCTTTTCTCAATGGAATAGAAATTCATCGCTGCGAAGAAGGTGCGAACGAAATCCTTCGCTTCAGCACTTTCATAAGCAATTTTGTTCTTGGACAAATAGCCGTGCAAATTCATAACGCCAAGACCGACAGAGTGCAGCTCACGGTTCGCTTTGGCAACACCTGGCGCATTGTGAATCGTCGTCATATCACTCACCGAAGTTAGGGCGATCATGCCTTCGTGCACAGTTTCGCGCAGCTTTTTACGATCCATCACATTGGCAATATTCATCGAAGCTAGATTACAGCTGATATCTCGAAGAATAGTGTCTTCTTGACCGTAATCATTGATTTCGGACGTTTCCTGCAGTTGGAAAATCTCTGTGCACAGATTGGACATCTTGATCGTCCCAATCCCCTTCAAAGCATGATCCTTATTCGCATTCGTACGATTCATCATATATGGATAACCGGATTCCAGTTGAGTAGTCGCAATTTTGGTCAGCATATCACGTGCATTCATGATGACTTTCTTCTTTACTTTCGGGTTCGCTAAGAGTTCATCATACATCTCATCCATGTCCAGATCGTCCATGTGCTTGCCATAGGCTTGCAGAACCGTGTAAGGAGCGAAAATATGTAGAGGCTTGTTCTCCTCCGCTAACTTATAAAATTTATTCGGTACGATAAGACCAATCGAGAGTGTTTTCAAACGGGATTTCTCATCCGCGTTAATTTTCTTACTATCAAGGAACTCCATGACGTCCCAGCCAAAAATGTTATAATACGCCGCGCCTGAACCTTTGCGTTGGCCCATTTGATCCGCATAGGAGAACGCATCTTCCATCAGCTTAAGAACAGGAATAATTCCTTTCGCTGCGCCCTCAACGCCTTTGATCGTTTCACCGCGCCCACGAAGCTTCGATAAGTTCACCGCTACACCGCCGCCAATTTTGGAAAGCTGCATACACGTTGCTAATACATAGTTGATGGAGTTCAAGGAATCATCCATTTCTAACAAGAAGCACGATACTAATTCACCGCGACGGCTCTTGCCTGCGTTCAAGAACGTAGGTGTCGCTGGCTGCAAGCGCTGCTCCATCATCGATAGGGCAAGCACGCGTGCTGTTTCGGCGTTTCCGCGACCCAAGTACAAGGCTACGATCGCTACGCGATCAGGGAAATGCTCCAGGTACAACGTCTTATCATCACTGCGCAAAGCGTAATCTGTATAAAATTTCGAAGCTGCCATATACGATGCGAACTCGAATTGATTGTCATGTGCCACTTGATACACGCTGTTAACTTCATCTTCGGTGTATTTGTCATAAACGTTCTCGTAGAAGTTATTGTCGATCATATAACGAACCTTCGAAGAGGTATCGGGGAATGTGAGGCTTCGGCTGTGGACTTCCTCTATGAACACCTTAACAGCTTCTTTATCCTTCTCTAATTGAAAAAAACCATCCGTACCGCGTTGCATTAATTCATTATTAAGTTCAATGTGCCGCAATTGCTTGTACCCCCTGAACAAATCGTTCTACATCATTTTTAGTGCCGGATAATTCGAATTTGGTTAATACGGGAACATCATAAAGAGCTGAGATCGTATCTGCGCTTTTGGCGAAGCCGTCTCCCCAGTTGCGATTACCGCTTGCTGCAACGCCTTGAAGACGAGAAGAATTACTTTCTAGGAAAGAAGCTACCTTGGGAGGAATTTGTCCAAAGCCAGTTGTATACGTCACGAGTACGAATGGCTCGTCCATTGTCATCGCTTCCTCTATTTGAACCGCGGGCATCTGGAGCTTCGCAATAAAACGGCGAACATTTCCAGTCTTCGAATCGTAAGCAATCAACATAGCTTCCGTCTCCTATCATTGTCAATTCTCTATCTTGTGCCATCACTTGAGGGTAACCTATATGTAGTAAAGATACTAATTCTATCGTCTGTCATTCGCGAGTTCATCTACCCATTAATCGACAGAATCTGCATTTGCTTTACGACTCCGTAAGCGGTCAAAAAAGCTTGAAACCTGCGGTTTTGCTTGATTTCCGGCTTGTTTTGAGCCTTCTGCTAGCAATCTCGCAATGCGCTTTTTATCACGACATCTAGTTGATAGATTCAAATTTATATCAATATATTGTGTTTGTCAACGAGCAATACGACCTATTTACAATTCCAAAACACGCAATCCTAGACGGGGCGTGGCTCGCTGGGTTTAGAAAAAATTTTTTCGTTTTTTACTTGATTTTTTCGGAAATGTCGAAATGACTGGGACATTCATCCTCTACTAGATCTAGTCCAAACTCATCTTCCAATTACCGCTTTTAAAGCTGCTCAGAGACTCTCTACAGGCTTCTAAACCATTCGATCGAAACTACATGCCTCAGCACAAAAAAAGCTATTCACGCGCACACGAGGGTGCCATGAATAGCTTAATTCATTTTCTCAACTGTTGCGTTGTTGGAAATCCGTCATGAAATCAGCGAGTGCTTTACATGATGCGTAAGGAACTGCGTTATACGTGGAAGCACGTAGACCACCGACACTGCGATGACCTTTCAAGCCAACGAACCCTTGCTGTTCGGTTTCTTTAATGAACTTCTTCTCTAGCTCTTCATCTTGCAAGCGGAACGTAATATTCATCGCAGAACGGCTTCCTAGATCTACGGGTCCACGGTAGAAGCCATTGCTGCTATCAATTGCGTTATAAATAAGGCCTGATTTTTCTATATTATTCTTCTGAATAACCGTCAATCCGCCTTGCTCTTCAATCCATTTCAACACCAGATTTACCATATAAATGGAGTATGCTGGCGGTGTGTTATACAAGGAATTGTTTTTGCTATGCGTTTCATAACGCATCATGGTTGGGATTGTTTTTGGTAGATCAACAAGTAGATCGTCTTTAATAATCGCAACGGTCACACCAGATGGTCCAAGGTTCTTCTGTGCTCCCGCATAGATCATGCTGAACTTGGAAACGTCGACTGGACGGCTCAAGATATCACTGGACATGTCACCAATCAGAGGAATATTGCCTGTTTCCGGAAAGCTTTGGAATTGCGCGCCTTCAATCGTCTCATTGGACGTGATGTGCAAATAAGCTGAGTTCGGATCTAAGTTAATGTCACTCAATGCAGGAATTTTCATAAATTTCTGTTCTTTCGAACTAGCCGCCAGAGAAACTTCTCCGAATAGCGCTGCTTCTTGCACAGCCTTCTCGGCCCAAGCGCCTGTCAGCACATAGCTGCCAACCTTGCCTGCCTTCAAGAAATTCATAGGGATCATGGAGAACTGAGAGCTCGCTCCACCTGTCAAAAAGAGAATTTGGTACCCATCTGGAATACCAAAAATACGCTTTAATAACACTTGTGTTTCATTGTGCACTTGCTCATATTCGCTACTCCGGTGAGAAATTTCCATAATGGACATGCCAATGCCTTTAAAATCAACAAACTCTTCTTGTGCTCTCTGAAGTACTTCGAGAGGTAAAGCCGCAGGCCCTGCGTTAAAGTTATAGGCCCTGTTTCCCATGAGTGACCACACCTTTTCGTTTTGTATTATGGCTATGATAGCAATATTCTGTGCAAGCATCAAGTAAAACCTCAAACAGGCTATACGAGACTTGTCAGAATTCCTCGATAAATCGCTACCATATCTTCCAGCTTCATTCGCACAAGTCCGCTAGAAGACGGACACACATAATCAATAACGCCTTCTACCATTGGCTGCGGTTGACTCCCCCAGGAAATGCCTCTTCGCCCGCTATACTGCTCATAGACACCCTTCCCCACGAAGCAAACTACCTTGGGTCGGTAGGCCTCAATTTTCGCTTTCAGAATATATCTGCCCTCTCGATACTCGTCTGCCGTAATTTCTGCTGCTGTCAAAGAAGGGCGTGCCACGATATTCGTGAAGCCATAACCAATTTCAAGCAGATCGCCATCCTCTTGCGGCTTGTAGAGCCTTGGCGTTAAACCCGCCTGAAACAAGATACGATAGAATCGATTGTTGGGATTCGCATAATGATGCCCGGTTTCCCCTGATCGAATACTCGGATTATAGCCAACGAAGAGAATTTGCATCCCCTCCGCAATATGATCTGAAATTGCCGTTAGTTCCAACCGTGCACCTCCTACAAGTTAAATGAACTTTAAATTTTCATACGTTTTACCTAGCACTGTTGCTGCATCCCCATTTAACCATGAGTCAATTAATGTACTATAGACAGAACGGAAATCAACCTCATATTTCAAATCTCCATTATCTAAGTTACTCAAGCTCGGATAGGCGCCGTATAGACCGCCCTTTACCTTGCCGCCAATGACCAACATCGGTGCCGCTGTTCCGTGGTCGGTTCCACCGCTGCCGTTCTCCTTAACACGACGTCCAAACTCGGAGAACACCATGACAGCGACGCGATCCTGCAACCCTTGTGCCTGTAAGTCCTGATAGAATGCAGTTAGCCCTTCATCGACCTGCGTCAGCATTTGTGCATGTTGCAGTTTCTCATCCGCATGATCGTCGAATCCCCCTACTTCTACATTAAAGAGCCGCGTCCCTGATTTGCCAGCCAGCAGTTTCGTTACAAGCTGTAAGTCCCTTGCAAAATTCGTATTGGGATACTCAATTTTCTTCGTATAAGTGGCTGCCAGCGATTGGATCGCTTCAACGCTCTTATAGGCTTCCGATCCTCGAGCAGAAATGACTCGCAATTGATTGGGTGAATTCGATGCCCCGTACATATCCAAGAACGCTTTGGTTATTCTATTCTTGTCCATCAACGCTGTCTTAGGATCAAATACATGATAGGACTCCAGAGATTGAATCACGGGAAAGCTTGATTGATCAGAGGCGAAGGCTTTGCTGCCTGATCCGCCTATTTGAATCACTTTTAGCGGATTCGGATTCTTCTGTAAGGAAGATTCCGCATACCGTGCCAACCAGCCGCTGCGGCTCATTTTCGCAGGCTCAGCGGTTTGCCAAATTTCCATAGAGCGAAAGTGTGAATGATTAGGCTCCGGATATCCAACTCCTTGTATAATAGCCACTTTACCTAATTTATACAATGCGGCTAATCCTGTGAGACTAGGATGTAAGCCCACGTGAGAATCGAGCGCCAGTATTTCCTTCTGTTCATAAGCAAGCGTAAGCCGAGAATCATAATAGAGGCCCTGTCCATATGGAATCAAAGTATTGATCCCATCATTTCCGCCGCTTAACTGCACAACAACCAACACCGGCTCCTCCACGCTAGGTTCGGGACTCCCTGCCCATAGGGATTTACCCGTTTCTGTGAAAAGTGCGCCGCCAAGCCCAAGGGTTGCGAATAACGCCGTACCTTTGATCAGAAAATCTCTTCTCGTTAATTTCACAAGTTTCCCCCCCTATTTCATTTGAGCTTCAGGACTAATCAATACAAGCTGCAGGAGACCTCGCAAGCCTGTTAATTTTTGCTTTGTTTGAGTTGTATGTACAATGGTGTCATCGGCGTAAGCACGCAAACTCGCTAGCGTTTGCTCGGATAAGTCCGAGATGCCCATGAGCTCTGCATAGCGCTTCGTCCACTCGATAGGTGACTCCGCTTGATTGGGTTGGAACGCTGGCGCGTTCAGCTGTTGTCCGTTCATTTGCTTCGCGATGCCCTCGGCGAACTGATACCTTGCCAACAAACAGTTCGTTGTGAGCCAAGAGGCGCCCCCTCTCCAGCCTGCAACATCAGGAGGGACGAATAGTTCCTGCCCCATCTTTCTCATCGCTTGTGCATGCCCCTTGGCGACAGAGAGATTGCAGCATTTCAGGATACCCGCTACATAATCTGCTGGTGTTTTAATAAGCGACATCCGATTGGTATCTGCGTAGAATTCATCGGAGAGAAATAGTTCCTGAAGCACTTCCCCCACCGTATTCTTCTGAGTGATTAATCCAGCTATGGTCTGAATCCAACGATCGGAAGGTGTGTCAGTTGCCAAATAGTTCAACAACTTCGTCGCTAGAAAGGTTGGCAATGCTTTTTGGTGAAATAGGATATCAATCACATCGTCTGCATCTAATTTGCCGCTTTCCCCGAGCAATGTCTTGGGATCGTTATCGTGCTGTTTGGCATTGTAATTGACCTTATGATCATTTTTATTGTACGTCCAGCCTGTAAAAGCGCGCGCAGATTCCTTCACATCCATTTCGGTGTAGTGACCGATGCCAAGTGTGAATAGCTCCATCACCTCACGGGCATAATTCTCATTCGGCTTGCCTTTCTTATTCTGATTCACATCCAGCCAGATCATCATGGCAGGGTCTTTGCCGATTTCGATAAGCAGCTCTTTGAAATTCCCCAATGCATATTGACGGAACAGTTCATTTTGCTTCGCCATGAGCGACGCATCTTTCACTTTATAATTCGCCGTCGCGAAATGCCCATGCCAAAACAACGTCATCTTCTCGATGAGCGGCGCAGGTGAGTTCACCATCCGATAAAGCCAGTACATCTGTTGATCTACTAGTAAGAGCGGATCCAAGGCTTTCTTCCCGTCCGCATGAAACTCGTCGAAGGAGGCTAGCTTCGGGGCCTTGTCGATCAACGCTTCACCCGATACTAAACGTCGAACCGTTTCCTCCCGCCCTAACGCTAAGCAAGCTGCAACTTCTTCCTTCGCCACACCAAATCCCGCACGCAGTAAAAGATGAACAACTTCCTTGTTGGTCCACTGGTCTCCCATGATCTCCCCACCGTTCATTTTTTCCATACTGTACCATATAAATGTGTCAAAAGTATGTAGAAATACAAATAACCAAGTCTAGTGACTTGGTTCTCTGAACTCGGGTTCGAAACGTTCTATTTCACTGATCCCACGAGCTGCCCGGCAAGCTGTAGGAAGGATCCAACAACACGTCGCACTCGCTTATCGACATCCGGATGAATGTCTTCGAAGTTGGCGTCTACATGGAAGCTCTTGCGTTGCTCGCCACCAATCGAAATCCATTCTGGACTGTTAATCCCGTGTAGATTTCGGACTGTCGTCTGCATCTGTGTCAGCGAGCTGACAGCAACCGCTCCACCTGCGGAACTGACGGACAGCACAGCTTTGTTATGGAAATGATCCTGTCCAACATGATCAAGCGCATTTTTGAGCACACCGGACATTCCACTATGATACTCAGGCGTTGCCAAGACAATGGCATCGGCGGACAACATCGCCTGTTTAAACGCCCCTAATGCTTGGTGATCATTACCATTATCTTCAGGTGTATAGAAAGGTAATGGCGTCTTATATAGATCTATTAGTGTTACTTCATGTTGATCTTGTGTTGCCAAATACTCAATATATGTGGCAAGTCTTGTACTCGTAGCAGCTCCATGATTGCTTCCTGCAACAATCGTTATTTTCATCGTAAATTCATCCTTCCTTTATAAAAGAAAACTGCTCCTCCATAGCGTCCTATGAAGGGGCAGTTCCTATGATCATATCCTATAAGTGCTAAAGATTAGCAATCGAAGTAAAGGTTGTACTCGTGTGGGTGAATACGGATTGCAACTTGTTTCGCTTCGCCGCGTTTCAAGTCGATGTAGTTATCGATGAAATCTTGTGTGAATACGCCGCCTTCAAGCAAGAAGTCGGAATCAGCTGCAAGAGCATCCAAAGCTTCGTCTAATGTACCAGGAACGCTGCGGATTTCAGCTTTCTCGCTATCAGACATTTCATAGATGTTTGTATCAAAAGGACCGTATCCAAGAGCACGTGGATCGATTTTCTTTTTGATACCGTCAAGACCAGCCATCAACATTGCTGCGAAAGCAAGGTACGGGTTAGCTGTGCTGTCTGGTGTACGGAACTCAATACGACAACCCTTAGGTGTCACAGCCGCGATTGGAATACGAACTGCTGCTGAACGGTTACCTTTGGAGAATACAAGGTTTACCGGAGCTTCGTAACCAGGAACTAGACGTTTGAAGGAGTTTGTACTTGGGTTCGTGATCGCGATCAACGCTGGAGCGTGATACAGGATACCACCGATGTAGTTGATAGCCATTTCGGAAAGGTTCGCATATGCGCCTTTTTCGTAGAACAATGGGTTACCTTCGTTGAAGATGGACATATGAACGTGCATTCCGCTACCGTTGTCACCAAATAGTGGTTTCGGCATGAAAGTTGCAACTTTACCATATTCTCTCGCTGTGTTAGCAACGATGTATTTGTATTTAAGTAGATTGTCTGCTGTTTTAGTCAAAGTGTCAAAACGGAAGTTGATTTCAGCTTGACCAGCTGTTGCTACTTCATGGTGATGACGCTCAATGCGAAGACCTGCATCAGCAAGCTTATTACACATTTCGGAACGGATATCTTGTTGAGAATCCATAGGAGCTACTGGAACGTAACCGCCTTTTACTGGAACTTTATAAGCAAGGTTGCCGCCTTCTTCTTTACGAGCTGTGTTCCAACCAGCTTCTTCGGAATCAACTTCGAAGTAGGATTTGTTCATACCATTTTCGAAACGAACATCATCAAAGATGAAGAATTCGGATTCTGGTGCGAAGTATGCTGTTGTACCAACGCCTGTTGTTTGCAAATATTCTTCAGCCTTTTGAGCGATGCTACGTGGATCACGGTCATAACGGTCGCCTTCAGGTGTATGGATGTTGCTCATAATAATCAAAGTAGGGTGTGCTGTGAAAGGATCCACATAAGCGGTTTCCGTATCTGGCATCATTACCATGTCAGATTGTTCAATACCACGGAATCCTGGGATCGACGAACCGTCGAAAGCTACGCCATTCACGAAAGTTTCTTCATCTACTTCAGTAGCTGGTAGTGAGATATGTTGTGCTTTACCGGCAAGACCTACGAAACGAAAATCTACCCACTCAATATTCTTTTCCTTGATAAGGTTCAACACGTTTTGAACTGACATTTAAAAAACCCTCCCATTTCCGTACATTCAACGTACTTTGCATGATTAATGTTCTTCTTTTGCTTGTTTTCTTTCACATATTATATAGCGATTCCTCTAACACAGTCAATACTTATGTCAGGTATTTTTTAAAGGAGTGTAAGCTATTCTTACACTCACACACAATTTTCACATGTATCCAAAAACAGGAAACGAGTTTCCCCATTTTCTGGAGAAACCCGCTCTATGAAAACCATATATTACGCCAAAATGGCTTCTTTCTTCGTATCAAACTTCTTACCAAGTAGTGGAGCAAGCTTCTCAAGATCAGATAGCAAGTGGGCAAATTGATCTGGGAACAACGATTGTACGCCGTCTCCTGTCATTGAATTGTCCGGATCTGTATGCATCTCGATGATTAATCCGTCCGCACCAGCTGCTACAGATGCTTTTGTCATTGGAACTACCAACTCTCTGCGTCCTGTTCCATGACTTGGATCTGAGATAACCGGCAAGTGACTCAACGATTTAAGGACTGGAATAGCTGACAAGTCTAACGTATTTCGTGTGTACGTCTCGAATGTACGGATTCCGCGTTCACAAAGCATAACATTCGGATTGCCGCCAGCGAGAATGTACTCAGCTGCATTCAAGAATTCATCATACGTAGAGCTAAATCCACGCTTGAGCAATACTGGCGTTTGAATTGTTCCTAATTTGCGAAGGAGATCAAAGTTTTGCATATTACGCGTACCTACTTGCAGAATGTCCGCGTATTCCGCACATACATCCACGTACTCCGGTGTCATGACTTCTGTGATGGTAAGAAGACCATGTTTCTTACCCGCCTCCGCCATCATGATCAAACCTTCAACACCAACACCTTGGAAGCTGTATGGACCTGTTCTTGGTTTAAAAGCACCGCCGCGCAGCACCTGTCCGCCAGCTGCTTTCACCAAGCGAGCAATCTCATCGATTTGCTCTGGTGTTTCAACTGCGCAAGGGCCACCCATGACAACCAGTTGTTCCCCGCCGATTTCAACACCTTTAATAGAAATAACTGTATCGGCAGGATGGAAATCACGACTAGCCAGCTTGTAGGACTTCGAGATTTTCACAACTTGCTCAACACCAGACATTTGGCGAAGCTGTTCCGCTAATTTCGGATCCGCTTGACCAATGATCCCAATTACTGTACGATCCTCACCTTTGGAAACATGCGCTTGAACCCCTTGCTTTTCGATAAATTGCACAATTTCCTGAATACGCTCATCCGAAGTTTTGTTTGATGTAATTGCGATCATGTGATCCACGCTCCTATTTCATTTATTTTGGGGTATTTGATTATCATTTCACTAACACGCTTCAACGCTTGTTCGCTTCTATGCTTTTATGCTTTTAACCGCTAAAGTAAATATACAACGCTTGACGAGATTTCGTCAAGCGCTAATTTATTACCTATTCTTTTGCTTCACCCGGAGCTAACTGATCTTTACGTATTCTACGTTTTTCTTTACGGCGATTCGTGTGGTACTTGAGCAGAAGCACGACTGGGAAATAAGCAATAATACCAAGGAAAAGACCTACGACCATCCCACCGACAATTAAATCCAAACCGCTACGAATAATATTAGAGAGGAGATGCGGTAGATGGTGGATCAGATAGATCTTAAAATGCTTCGGCACTAAATATTCCCCGACCTGCTTATTAAGAATGGAAAAAGGTATATAGATGACTTTACCGAACACAAAGCCAATTAAAGCCGCAGGCAAGTTTGCTCTCAGTAGATAAACCAATGGAAAAATAAGAACAAACGCAAACCCTGCAGTCGGTAATGTGAACATCTCAACAAATAGTCCAATCGAAAAGCCTCTTGCTACCATGGAAGGACCGCCCTTGGCACGTAAAAGAAGTAAATATTTGAATTTGAACCAACGTTTAGTACTTTTCCAATCGTAGCGAGCTTTCATCATTTTCACCTTCTGAGTACTTTGCATGCTAGTTTCAATCCCGTCGAGTGGAATAAGCAGGAATTACACGGTACTTGCTGCTTTGGATTTAACAGGGGGAATTAGTTTCTTCATATTAATAGTACGTTTTATTTCCCAACTGGTTTCATCTTTCGCATCGTAATTTTCTAAATAGGTAATGACCTCTTTGGTGATCGGTGTGGGTGTAGATGCCCCTGAAGTTACACCTACTTTACGAACATTCGCCAACCATTCTCTGTTTAGTTCTGAAACATCTGAAATACGGTACGCCATGACGCCAGCGATCTCTTGTGAAACCTGAGCCAAACGGTTCGAATTGTTGCTTTTCGGATCGCCAACGACAATGACCAGATCAACTTCTTTCGCCTGCTCCGCGACGGCTTCTTGACGAACCTGCGTTGCCAAGCAAATTTCATTATGAATTTCAGCTTTTGGGAAAAGCGTTAATAACCGATTCATAATATGTTTAATATCCCACTGACTCATCGTGGTTTGATTCGTAATGATGATTCGATTCGACTCCAGGTTAAGGTGTTCAGCATCTTCCAGCTTCTCAATCAAGTGCACATGATCTGGAGCTACGCCAATAGCACCTTCTGGCTCAGGATGCCCCTTTTTCCCGATATAAATAATGTCATAACCGTCTGCTACTTTTTCACGAATCAGATCATGCGTCTTCGTTACGTCCGGACATGTTGCGTCCACAACAGTAAGGCCTTTGTCACGCGCCAAACGTCTTACCTCAGGAGAAACCCCATGTGCAGTGAAGATAACAGTCCCTGTCTCCACTTGCTGCAAAATCTCAAGGCGATTCTCGCCATCCAGCGTAATGACTCCTTCCTCTTTGAAGAAATCGGTCACATGCGCATTATGAACAATCATGCCTAAGATATATATAGGTCTGGGAAGATTTAAATTTTTAGCCGTTTGCATGGCGAGCGCCATAGCATCAACAACCCCATAACAGTAACCTCGGGGGGATATTCGAACAACTTCCATCTGTTCCACCTACCTAAACCGTTGTATTTCTTCTAATTATATCTGATTATATGGCATGAGGGAAGTTTGCCGGCAGCCAGATTAAAAAGGTACTTCCTTCGTCCTTCCGAGTGGTGACTTCAACAGACCCGTCATGCTCATCAATGATCCATTTGGCAATCGATAAACCAAGCCCCGTCCCCGTCGTAACTCCTCTGGATAAATCCGCTCGATAGAACCGATCGAAAATATGAGGAATATCTTCCTTATCCATCCCTATGCCAGTATCCGAGATTCGTATGCCAATAAAGCTGTTTCTGCGTATCGCCTCAATGGTTACAGAACCCGTTGGTGTATATTTAAAAGCATTTTCAATAAAGATAAACAACAATTGCTGCAAGTAATCACGGTTTCCTTGTACAATGGCATCTTCGAGGGCATCAAGATCTCCCACTTGCCATTCAGCCCTATGCTCGAGCAACTGCGCTCTCCTTACTACTTCGTGAACTAGTGGCTTGAACTCAATCGGATGTTTCTCCATAAGAACGCCAGCATCAGCCCTCGCAAGCGCGAGTAAATCATTGACTAACCTGCTCATCCGCTGCGCTTCCCCGGCAATATCGTGCATAGCTTCCAAGGACATTTGAACCTGATCTGGCGTAGCTAACTCTTTAGTCCCCGACGTTTGCTTCCACATTTTCTCCAGCAGATCCACATTCCCACGAATCGTCGTTAGCGGTGTTCTAAGCTCATGCGACGCATCTGAGACGAATCGCCGCTGTGCGCGATAGGCTTCATCTAATTCCACATACGTAATTTGAATACGGGATAGCATGCCATTAATCGTATTCGTCAAACGGCCTATTTCATCTAGAGGTCCATCATAGTGAATCCGCTTCTCAAGATCGTCTCCACTTTCGATTTGATTCGCGGCATCTATGACTCGCTCAATCGGTTTTAATGCCTTACGTGCTAAGAACCAGCCTAGGGAGGCAGCGACAATAATGGTTAAAATAGCCCAAATGATCAGCGTGTAACGCAGCGTGACGGCCGTTCTCTCGTAACTGCCGATCGGTATAGCTGATTGCAGAATGCCAATGAGCCGTGCTTTATTATCCGTTATGCCTAGGTGATAGATCAGAAAATCCTGATTAAGAATTTTCGTCTTCTCAAAATACCCAATCTCATTTTCCTGTTTTTCTACTTGGCGTTGCAGTTTATCGATTGTCGATTGGCCAATAGGCAGCGTCTGATCATAATATAGTAAATTTGCTGATCGGTTATAGCTCTTTAGCGCGATATTATATAATTGTAAAAAGGTATTGGTGGAATTGAAATCTCTGCTTTCTAATTCAAGATCAACAACGAGCCCTTTCTGAGAAAGAGCGATGCTTTTCTGAATACGAGTGGAGCTGTTGACGGCCTCCCTTTTCACATCTTGACGAATTTGATCATAAAGGAAATAGTTCAAGAAGAAGTAGAGAACAATGCCAAAAAGCAGCATCGTGATAGCCAAAATGCCTGAATACCATAGCGTAAGCCGCAGGCGAAGCGACATCTTAATTTTCCCCTCTCAATACATAGCCTGCTCCTCTGACCGTTTGAATCAAACGTTTGTGGCCAAACTCTTCTGTTTTCTGGCGTAACAAAGCTATGTAAACCTCTAAGACGTTGGACTCGCCGCTGTAATCGTAGCCCCAAATCTTCTCCATGATAATATCCCTCGACAGAACTCGCTTCGGATTCTGCATGAATAGATGCAATAAATCGAACTCTTTCGTCGTTAATTCAATTAGCTTCTCGCCACGGAAAACCTCACGGGTATCTAAATCTAAGATCGCATCTTCAAAGCTAAGCCGATTATTCGCCTGTTCAGGTCGTTCCGTTCTTCGACGAAGTAATACTCGCACTCTCGCAAGCAGCTCTTCCAAAGCAAAAGGCTTGACCAAATAATCATCAGCGCCTAGATCCAAACCTTTGACACGATCACTAATATCGTCCTTCGCAGTCAGCATGAGGATCGGCACTTCGCTGCCGCTTTCACGAATCCGACGAACAACTTCCCAGCCATCGATGTGCGGCATCATGACGTCCAAAATAATAAGCTGCGGCTCTGTCACCAGCATTTGCTTGAGACCTTCTAAACCGTTAGCTGCTGTGGTAACCAAATAGCCTTCAAAAGCAAGCCCACGTCTTAACATGGATGTGATTTTCTCGTCATCGTCAATAACCATAATATTCTCTCTCATTGGTTCGCCCCCATTCTATCTTCTATTGTAGCAAAATAACCGATTAGCACAAAGAAGCAGAGCCTGCAAGCTTGAGGCCGCGGACTCTACTTCCCTTCAATTAAGTGCTTGGAACTTACTGAGCTGGTGTCTCAGCGAGTGTATTTTTGTCTCCTACCGTAACTGGAACTTCTGTTTTCTTACCATCACGAATAATACCTAACGTTACTTTGTCGCCAACTTTCGTTGCTTGAACTTTCGTAATCAACTCTTGTGAGTTCTTGATTTTGGCACCATTCAGCTCAACGATGACATCATATTGACGTAAGCCTGCAGTGAATGCTGGGCTCTTACGTTGAACACTGCCAACCAAAGCGCCGTCTGTGTTAGAAAGTTTCAATTCACTAACCCAATCTTGACCAATATCTTGCAGACCAACACCAATATAAGGAACTGGCTCTTTCGGAATCGTAACATTATTCTTCAAGTTATCTAGAACAGAAGAAATTGTGCTAGTCGGAATTGCAAAACCAATCCCTTGCGCTTGTGAGCTTACCGCTGTGTTGATCCCAATAACTTCACCGTTAAGGTTCAAGAGAGGACCACCTGAGTTACCAGGGTTAATGGAAGCATCTGTTTGCAGTAAATGTTTATACTCACGCGTCCCCTTCTCATCAGGGATACTAATTGGACGTTCTTTCGCACTAAGTACACCGACGGTTACTGTGTGATCGAATCCGTAAGGGTTACCGATTGCAACAACCCAATCACCTACGTTTACGTCATCCGCTTTACCAAGAGGAAGGATCGGGAAATCTTTCGTTCCTTCAATTTTCAGTACCGCCAAATCCAAATCGTAGCTGTTACCCAGCAATTTCGCTTTAAACGGCTTATCATAGCCTTCTACGGTTATTTGAATTTCATCCGCTCCGTCAACCACATGCTCGTTCGTTAGGATATATCCTGTTTTCTCGAAAATAAAGCCAGTTCCCATACCCGCTGGTTGCAATTGTCCGCTTCCTGCGTCATTTTGACCACTCTTAGGTGTCGTTTGACCACCACCATTATCGCCAAAGAACTGACGGAAGAATGGATCATCGAACAGTGAGTTTCCACCATTGCTGCGACTCGATGTCTTCGGCTTCACGAGTGATTCAACCTTTACAATGGCAGGTCCTGCATTTTGAGCGATCGCGGCAATATTGCCAGGACGAACAACATCAAGAGCAGCATTCTTCACTTCACCGCCATTACTATTCGAGCTGCTTGCTACAGTTGTCGCTGAACTTGAACCAGAAGCTAACGGTTGATTACCTGAAAACATGTTCGTTTTATCCGCTGTAAACATCAACGCACCGACAACGAGCGCTCCTGCCATGAATGCTGCAAAAATGCTTTTTACGGAAGAACGCTTCTTCGCATTAGGATCCCACGCCGCTGGACCTTGAGGTGCATTCTCCGAACCAAAGCTGAAGGGACGCAGCGTCTTAGGCGGTGTTACTTCAACATTTGAAGTGCCTTCCGAACTTGTAGAAGAAGTTGTTAAGGATTGACCTTCACTTTCTTCATTAAAAGCAGATTTGTAAGGCCCATAGGAGTAATAGTAGGAAGGTCTTTCTTTGTTAGGCTCTTGCGCCTCGTTACTGCGGGATTGCTCCTGCTCGTTGTTATCATTATTCTGCGGCTTGAAAAAGTCGCTGTAGTCTTTTTTATTCTCATCCATGGGTCTTACCTCCATAATTAAAGTTATAAGTGCATGTTCTCTTGAAGGATCTTGTTGTTCTCTATGTGTCTATCATGCACTCACAACCTTAAACGAATATTAAAAAACAATAAAATGGAGGTAAAAATAGGACATTTATTAATGAATCCATGCACTTTCAACTGATTTTAATACGCTTGCGGCTTCTTTTACCCATTTATCCTCAATACTAGCATCAGAATCCAATGGTGCTTGGAACTGATCAACCAATGCGCCTGCTGTCTCCATGTCAGCTTCCGAATCTAATCCTTCATTATAGACATGTTTCAGAACAAAAGGAGTACCGACCTCAACGACGGCATCCGTCTCCTCCACATCGCCTTCTATTCTGCCCGTGACGACTTGAACGGGAATTCGTAACCAAACCTTATTCGCCTCATCCAGTGATCGATCAAAGTAGCCATGGTCATAATCCCAACCGCCACCTAAATTAAAATCAAATTGTTCTAGCTGGGCACGCACCTTATCAAATGTTTCCTGTACCTGCTCCAGTGAGGAAGTTAGTGGTTTCATAGCGACTCTACACTCCTTAAGCGCTCATATTATTTTACTTACGCATAGAATGTGCCAAATTGACATTTTTATGTGCGATAGTCCCTCAATTTGTTCGTGCTGTTAAACCCATCCTTTTCGATGTGCGAAAATGGCTAATTGTGTACGATCATCAAGCTCACACTTCATCAACAGGTTGCTAACGTGTGTTTTAACTGTTTTGATACTAATAAAAAGCTCTTCGGAAATATCCTTGTTGCTTTTTCCTTCAGCAATTAAGAGGAGGACTTCACGTTCCCGCGTTGTTAGCCCTTCCTGCTCCGGTAATTCACTCCGCTGTCTAATGCCTCTAGTCAACGCTTGCGACACTTCAGCATTCATGACTGGCATGCCGCGGTAGGCACTCTGAATCGCGTGAATCAACTGATCGGAAGAAACCGTCTTCAACATATAGCTAATAGCTCCGGATTCAACAGCTTCCAGCACCTTGGCTTCCTCCAGAAAAGAGGTCAGCATGATTACTTTTATCTGTGGAAACTGATCACAAATGAGCTTCGTCGCTCCAATCCCATCCAACACGGGCATCGTTAAATCCATTAGAATGACATCAGGCAATGATGGAAGGCTTTCTTCCTTCAACTGATCTAAGGCAGATTGACCATTGGGCGCCTCCCCCACTACTTCTAAACCAGGCTCCAATGAAATGTAAGTGCGCAGACCCACTCTCACCATGTCGTGATCGTCCACAATCATTACTTTAATGTTCGGATTCATTCTTGTTTTCCCCCTGAATGCCCTGAAAATCGCGGAATACGAACGCGTACGCGAGTTCCTGAGCCTAATTTGCTATCAATCTCTACTTCTCCGCCTAGCTTTTGCGCTCGTTCTCTCATGGTTGATAGGCCGTGGGAAGCAGATGGGATATCTCTTCGTTCAAAACCTTGACCATCATCCTGCAATTGCAGCACATATTGATGCTCTCTCTCGTAGATCGCCAATCGAACCTGTTTAGCCGAGGCATGTTTAATGACATTCGCAAGTCCTTCTTGGATAATGAGAAAAAACTGATGTTCTATCGCCTCCGAAATAATTTCAGGCAGCGAAACATCAAGTTGACCCTGAAGTTCATGGGTCCGGCAATATTCCGGGAACCATTTCTCCAAGGCTTCTTGTAAGCTCATATCTTTTAATTCGATCGGTCGTAGTTGTGAAATGAGGCCACGCATCTGCTTCTGAGCATGATGGGACATCTCAATGAGCTGGTTCATTAGCGATGGTGCAGCCGCTGGGTTTCTTTCTAATATTTTGGGAAGTGAGGAAGCCGACATATGGATCGCGAATAGCTCTTGGCTCACTGTATCATGAAGATCTCTCGCAAGCCTGCGTCTTTCTTCCATCACAGCGCTCTCTGTCAGCTCCTGATCCCGAATGGCTTCGGCCTCCCCTAGCTTTTGCATCAGCTGCACGCGTTCTTCAATGGAAGTTGCCATGGAGTTAAAAGCATCATACAAGTATAAGAAGGGCTCTACTGGCTCCATATCAATTCGAACAGAGAAGTTCCCTTTTGACAATTCCAGCATTGCGACATGAAGCTCGTCAACCTTGCGCTGCCACCTTCTAGTTGCAATGAAACCTACGGACAAGCTCACTACAAGAATCGCGAAAGCGAACCACAAACGGAACTCCCAAGAACTCAGTTCCTTCTCGTAATATTCAAGTACGATATAAATACCCGAAACCGTTACAACGCTTGAGATTAGAAAGTAATTCAGCAGCTGCCACTTCATATTGAACATTCGCAATTTGTACATGCTCCATCCTTAACCTATCTTTTTAATGGTAATATCGCCAATAAACATACTTGTTGTTACGACGATTTTATGTTCCGCCTCTTCATAATGTGAGGTTTGCGTTCTGATGTTGCGTAGAAATCCACTTTCACGCCGATCAAGAACCTTCATATCCCCAATAAAGGAGCTTGCCATAACTCGAACCTCAACATCCATATCGTTCGGGATGAAAATTTTCACATCGCCAATAAATGCCGTAACATGAATCGTTGTTTCGCCACGTGGAATTGACGCACGCGTAAGATCGATAACAGAATCGCCAATAAAGTGAGAAATCTGAATAGGCTTTAATTCCCAAGCCTCTTGTCCAAGGTGAACATCGCCAATAAAACCATGACGGTGTAGAACATTACCTGAATCGAAATTATGAACGAAGCCATCATATTTGTGTTGGTGTTTGTGTTGGGAGTCTGTCCATTCTCCATGCTCCTCGTCCTTTGGATACGTGCCGTGGATATCCTTCAGCACTTCCTTCTCTTCAGCAGTAAGGCCGTGTTTCATACTACTCGCCGAAGTATGATCCATGTGTTCTTTCGAATTGCTGGAGAGATCGCCAGACGCGTTCCAATTTCCAGACTCCCAATGTTTCTTATATCCAGAATGTCGTGCTCGATTCGCTTCTCGCCGAGCTTGTCTTTCTTCCTCTTTTGCTTTCTTAATGGAAGGCCACTCAGGCGACTCTTTCTTGCCCGGTTTAAAAATCACATTTAAACCAAAAAGTATTAAAGCAACTGGCGCAAGAAATTTAAACATTTCTCCAATAGAAAGGTCGGTTACATTTAGATTTTTCAAAAGAAATATGGTTCCTACGCCGCACATCATCAAGCTGCCTATGGATCCACCCCAATGGTACTTTCGCTGTGAGACAAAGCCAATGAGCCCATAAAAAATCAGAATCGCAGGCCAATACGTAGATACTAAATAGCCGATATCAATTTGAATGATTCCTAATTGATTTAGTAAAAAGAGTGTGCCCGCGGATACGAGCACTAGCCCCCAAATCATTCTTTGAAACATATGCGGATTCATACGTTCTTCCTCCATTTGTGTAAAGCGTTGTTAAGATAACTCTAGTTTATAAGATACAAGGGGGAATGAAAAGAGACGGTAGATTGAAGGCGATCTCCGCCTCAAGACCGATATTACAAAAGACTTCACTAGCAAACCTAACATGAGTGTCGTATAAGACGAACATTTTGACGCATATGTCATGTATTCTTACGTATCGCGTTGACACCCATGTCATCAGAACCGTATAATTGGGCAGAGAACGCAAGTATTATAAGGAGAGATTACAGGAATGGATCAAATCCAACAACTCACTTCTGGCCTAGACACAATTTGGGTCGTATTGACTGCTGCGATGATTTTATTAATGGAAGGCGGCTTTGCCTTACTAGAAGCAGGCTTTGTCAGACAAAAGAATGCCGTCAGTATTATCATGAAAGTATTTGTCGATATCTCATTCGGTGCGCTTATTTTTTACTTTTTTGGATTTGCACTTATGTACGGTAAAGACATCGGAGGCATCATCGGTACAACAGGCTTTTTCATGAGCGGAGATTTATCACACATCGCGTTGACAATCTCACATGATACCTATTGGTTGTTCCAATGTGCTTTTGTTATTGCCGTTATTTCAATTGTATCCGGTGCTGTAGCAGAACGCATTAATTTTCGTGCTTATATTCTTTATACAATAGCCATGACCGGATTAATCTATCCCATTGCTGGCCATTGGGTTTGGAGTGTTGGCGGTTGGCTCGGCAAGTTTGGGATGGTTGACTTCGCTGGATCCGCTGTCATCCACGGACTTGGCGGCTTCTCCGCACTCGCCGCAGCCATGATTATCGGTCCCCGAATTGGTAAATTCTCTGCCGATGGTAAAGCTAACATTGTCCCCCCATCTAATTTGCCCCTAGCCTCTGTAGGCGCATTTATCTTATGGTTCGGTTGGTTTGGTTTTAACTCTGGGAGCACGTTAAGCGCTACCAATACATCGATCGGCCACATCGCGGTTACCACGATGCTTTCCGCCGCAGCCGGTTGTGCAGCCTGCATTCTGTTTACCATGATGCGTTATCGCAAAGCGGACCCGCCCATGGTGATTAATGGCGCACTCGCCGGACTCGTCGGAATAACGGCAGGTTGCGCATTCGTCAGTGATGCAGCAGCGATCTGCATTGGTGCAATCTGCGGGATTGCTATGGTCTACGCAACGGAAATACTGGAAGCTAGACAGATTGATGATCCCGTTGGCGCTTTTCCCGTACATGGAATTAGCGGAAGTATCGGCACCCTCGCTGTTGGCTTATGTGCGAAGCCGGATGCGATCCGCGAAGGAACAGCTGGCTTATTCTACGGCGGAGGTTTCCACCTTCTAGGTGTTCAAGCACTTGGACTTGTCACCGTCTGCGCGTGGGGTTTCTTCATCACTTGGGTTTTCTTGAAGCTCATTAAACGTATCGTTCCATTACGTGTGAGTCGCGACGAAGAGTTAATTGGGCTAGATGTTGGCTCACATGGGGTTCCAGCATACAGCCAAGAAGAAGGATTCTTGGATCTACAACACTTGAAGAATAACCAATGAAAAGGAAGAAGAGGACACCGCACACGCAGTGTCCTCTTCTTTATTTTAGGATGAGAATATGTCTTCAAATTCCTCTGGAACCGTAATATCGTCCCCAGGCTTAGAATCATTCATAATTTGTCTAGCTTGCTCGATTTCGGCACGGAGCTTTCTAACTTGCTCCATAGGTTTCTTCACATAATGAATATATTCAACAGCTAGATGATGATCAGGCTTCTTACCGGACAACATGCGCCGAAAAGATGACATGGTTTGATAAGCCCGTTCTTCTTTCATTCTCTTCACTTCATATCGCTCAACAACCTGCTCAATTTCCCGAGCTTGCTGCTCTTTCCGCGTAATAAAAGCCTCCAAGAAGGGAAGTACCTCCGCAGCTTTCCTAGTTGTTCTTAAGGGTATACCATCCGATCGTAATGCTTGCAGCATGTTCCATCACCTATCTCTCCGTGTCAAGATTTATAACAGTAATCTTATTTTACACTAAAAAGAGTGGTTTGAGAACTATTAATTTAACACTAAATCAATTCCGACGACACCAATAGGCGTTCCCATGTCATCTATAACGGATTTCGACAACGTGATGCATGGTTTTTTCGTAATAGCTGACACGTATTCTTCCGAAATGAAGAGCTCACCTGCCATTGCACGCTTCCACCACTCTCTCCCCTTGGCATTCACTAGCCCTGCTTCTGGCTGAGAGTAGATGAAGGTACCATCTCCGCGATTCGACCATATCGCTTCTATCCCTGCTGTTTTCTTCAAAATCCCATGTAAATGCGAGGCATGCTTATCTTCGACCAAAGATTTGATGTCAGGTACGCGAACAAGCGCATTCAATAATTGTTTCATTTCTTCAATGTTGACATGAATAGTTCCCTGCTTGCTCTTCATGCCAACAGCTTGTATGGCCGTGATCAACTCAGCGGAAGAACGATCTAAATTCTGATTAATATGCTGCAATCTCGAAACCTCGTGCCGCTGCTTCTTCATTTGATCCAGCGTATGCTCAACGCTCGACATCGTCTCATTCATCAAATCGACGACTTCCCCTAGGGAAGTTCTGGTCCCAGTAACCAGAGAGGATTGGTGCTTCGTTGAACTCGTCGTACTTGCAACTAGGCTATTCACATGCAGGATCAAAGAAAAGATCGTATCGATCTTGCCTTTCATCACCTTCATCTCATCAATCCCATGTGTCACTGAGGCTTTCTCTTCTGCCACTGCAGCGACAACTTGCGCGACCCCACTTTCAATATCAGCAAGTAGCTCAGACGACTTCTGAACGGCTTCATGACTTTGGGCAGCTAGTTTCTTAATTTCTTGCGCTACCACGGAGAAGCCTCTTCCATTCTCACCAGCTCTAGCCGCTTCAATTGATGCATTCAAGGCAAGTAATGACGTTTGGGCAACGACCTCTGTAATGAACGTGTTGATCTCTTCAATTTTCGACGTATGCTCGGTCAAATCTTGAATTTTCTTCTGCATCGTATCATTGTTCACATGCAAATCGTTCATTACTTCATCTGTTGCATTCAAGGAGCGACAGACGTCCACTACGGTATCTTTGGTTTGTTCACTTTCACGATGCATATGTAACGACGAATCCAGGATCTGATCAGCAGCTGCAGCCACTTGCTGAATCGCAGCAAAAGCTTCTTGGAGCTGTCCAGCGGCATGTTGGCTTCGCCCCTTCAATTCCTCTTCTCCTTGAATAGAGGCATCCGCAATTTGAAGAAGATGTCCGATGGAACGATTGACCTCTTCTACTGCCGCTGCTAATCGATCCGCAACAACCTGAGATTCTTGAATAAAGGTACGGAATTGTTCTTCGTGATCAAGAGCCCCTTGTTCTCGCTGTTTACCAGATGCACTAGCGCTTAGTAATGCACCTAAGCCCATTAAGATAAAAACAGCGACACTAACTACGGCAACCCATTTCGAAGCAGAAAATAAAGCGAATACATTTACAAGCATTCCAATAAGTGCAAAACCGTAGAACCAAGCTCTCTGCTTTGAATCCGTCCACATATGCAACCGGAACTCCTCCCAAAAGGAACAAAATGTTAGTTTTTGTTACATTATATCGAATATAGGAGGGCTTGAAAAGAATTAAAAAACGGAGACCCTCTCGGATCTCCGTCTTTCCAACAACGCTATTTGTTATTTATTTTGGTTTTGTGTGTTGTTTTGTTGCTGCTTATTAGGTACCGCTACTTCAGTAGCAAATTCCGTGTCTTGCGTTGCTTTCTTGTTGTTGTTGTTCTTGTTCTTTGCCATGTCAATCACCTCCTGTATGAGTATCTTTTCCCAAACAGGACTTTTTATGAATTTCTTTTTTCCACAAAATTAACCATTACAGTGCTTTGGCTGGAGCCAATATTTCATCCTTCAACTGCTTCCAAATGACCTCGGTGACTTTGCCATTCCCTTTTTTCACCACGAAAACCTTGACCGTCTTTTTACCCCATTCTTTATATACCTGATCCTTCGTGTTGAAATAAAGATCAATTTTCTTCCCTTTAATCGCACTTCCTGTATCTGCCACAACCCCGTAACCGTAACCTGGAATAAATAGTACAGTACCTAATGGGAATACCCTTGTATCTGCTGCTATAGTTGATAACGCCTTATCATCACGCATGACTTTCATACCAGAATACGTGATTCCATAAGAAGGATGGTCTGGATTCTTTCCTGTTGATTCTTTACCCGCAGAATACCCGGTCGCTGTGACTTCAACTACCGTGTATTTGGATAAATCAGAATCCAAGTTGGGAATAAAGCGATAACTTGCCTGTTGTTGATGCTCCTGTGCAACAGGGCGTGCAACCGGAATCACCGCACCCGCTTGATTGTCCTGCTGATTTCGTATATGGGTATCGGTATTTGCCGCCCTATAGTTCCCCTGATAACTTGCCTCTTCTCCGAAAAGCACGACCATAACGGTAAGCACCATCCATGCCAAAATCCATTTGGATTGCTTCGAAGTATCGGTTATTTTCATTGTAATTAAGCCTCCCCCTACTAATGTAGGCTTTCCATTTCCTTTCATCACTAAACCTCCACTTACAGACTCACTGTATAACATGTCCATCTTTTAACCACTTATTCACATCGAAAAGGATTTTGAGAACGCAAAAAAGCAGAGAAGTGACTAGCACTTCTCTGCTTCTTAATAGTAACAAATGGGAGTTACAGTTTGTTTTTGATTTCTTCTTGAATCATGTTGATGACTTCATTAATCGGCTGTGTACCTAGATCCCCTTGACCGCGTTTACGGATGGACAAACTTTCATTCTTCACTTCATTTTCGCCTACGACAAGCATGAACGGAATTTTCTCCAGCTGCGCTTCCCTGATCTTGTACCCTAGCTTCTCATTACGATTGTCCGCTTCAACACGAATACCAGCTTCTCTCAGTTTCTCCGTAACTTGATTGGAGAACTCTTCGAACGCAGGTGAAACCGGAATAACCTTAGCTTGGGTTGGCATTAACCATGTTGGCAACGCGCCAGCGAAATTCTCAAGCAAGAAGGCTGTCATACGCTCCATTGTGGAGATGATTCCTCTATGGATTACGACTGGGCGGTGTTTCTGACCATCTTCCCCTGTGTATTCAAGTTGGAAGCGTTCAGGTAATAGGAAGTCGATTTGCGCAGTCGAAAGCGTCTCTTCCTTCTTGAGCGCAGTCTTGATTTGAACGTCTAGTTTAGGACCGTAGAACGCTGCTTCGCCTTCTGCTTCATAGAATGGCAAGCCTAGTTCTTCAACTACTTCACGCAGCATACGCTGGGAAGTTTCCCACATTTGATCGTCTTGGAAATATTTCTCCGTGTCTTTCGGGTCACGGTAAGATAGACGGAAACGGTAATCAGTAATTCCGAAATCTGCGTACACTTGACGGATCAATGTAACAACGCGGGAGAACTCTTCTTTAATTTGATCCAAACGGCAGAAGATATGAGCGTCATTCAATGTCATTGCACGAACGCGGTGCAAACCAGTCAAAGCACCTGACATCTCATAACGGTGCATCGTGCCAAGTTCAGCGATACGAACCGGCAAATCACGGTAACTGCGCATGTCACTCTTGTACACCATCATATGGTGCGGACAGTTCATTGGACGAAGGACAAGCTCTTCATTGTCCATGATCATTTTCGGGAACATGTCTTCTTGGTAGTGTTCCCAATGTCCAGAAGTTTTGTAAAGCTCAACGTTAGCAAGTACAGGTGTATACACGTGTTGGTAGCCTAGACGTTCTTCCAAATCAACGATATAGCGCTCCATTGTACGTCTTAGCTTCGCGCCATTTGGCAACCAAAGTGGTAGGCCTTGACCAACTTCACGTGAGAATGAGAACATTTTAAGCTCACGACCTAGTTTACGGTGGTCACGCTTCTTCGCCTCTTCAAGCAAGTGCAAATGCTCATCCAATTGCGCTTTCTTAGGGAACGCAGTCCCGTAGATGCGTTGCAGCATTTTATTTTTTGCATCTCCACGCCAGTAAGCACCAGCAACACTCAACAATTTGAACGCTTTAATGCGTCCTGTTGACGGCAAATGAGGTCCGCGGCAGAGGTCAAAGAATTCCCCTTGATCATAGATCGTAAGAACGGAATCTTCCGGTAGATCACGGATCAATTCAAGCTTGAATGGGTCTTCCATCTCGGTGAAAATACGAATTGCTTCCTCACGGGATACAACACGTCGGGTAATCGCCAAATTTTCGTTTGAGATGCGCTCCATTTCCTTCTCGATTTTGATCAAATCTTCAGGGTTCAGCGGTGTTTCCAAATCGATATCATAGTAGAAGCCATCCTCAATCACAGGACCGATTCCTAGCTTAACTGCTTTATTGCCATAAATACGCTTGATCGCTTGTGCCATCAAATGCGCTGTGCTATGACGGTACATTTCTAGTCCTGCTTCGCTATCCAGCGTTAAGATTTCAACATCAGCATCATGATTCAAAGCGAAGGATAAATCTACGGATTTCCCGTTTACTTTACCACCCACTGCATTTTTCTTCAGACCGGATGAAATGGATTCCGCTACTTGCTCAATTGTGGTCCCTACTGCATACTCTCTCACTGCGCCATCTGGTAATTTTACTTGTACAACCATCTTTCCTGCCTCCTAATTGTGTAAGTGAATAGTGAATTGAACCGGAATAAACGGCTACATTGTCCTGTTGGACATACGCGTTTATCTTGGTTCATGCAAAGCAAGTTTAATACATAAACTTAAAAATGAACGCAAAAAAGCACACTTCATCCCATAAAGGGACGAGTGCGCTCAGCTCGTGGTTCCACCCTAGTTCGATTCGCTCTAACCCAAGGGAAAGTCGAATCCTCATCAGCATTCGTTAACGGGAATGATTCCGGTACTGTATAGTATCGCACCTGCAAGTCAGGTCGAATTCCACAATACGGCTACAAAGGGGTAAACAATCCGATTCGCTGAAGGAGATTGCAGCCTGGTCTCCTCTCTCTGAGCAGTTCATACAGAAAGTTGTTGTCTTTGATACTAACGCCTTCGATCACTATTATAAATGGCGAGAGGGACAAGGTCAAGGGGATAGTTGATCCTGCTTTTTGGCATCTCCGAGATAAAGGTCGCACGTACGGCAATAACTGCACACCGATGTACGGTCTTCGAAGATTTGTCCTATCGTCTTAATAATCGTTAATTCGGGATCCCGTGTATGAATATAAATGTTGGCGGGAGAGACAGTGATCAGAGTGCTCACGATCATATCCTCGAAATTGATGTCCTTCTCCAACATCTCCATTCGAAAGCTGGCATCAAATTCATTCGCATCAATGGGTTCCATCCGATCATTCAGAATGACGAACTCATGGCCGCCTTTGTGAATGAGATGCGCTGCAGGTATTTTGGCCTCTTGAATGTACACGAAATATTGTAGAAGCGAAATAAATTCCTGATACTGGCGGTCCATCATAAACTCATCAATCGCATATTCGGCAATTTCCCTTAGTTCTTCCCTATACTCCTGAATGCGGAATTTGAGGAAGCCATCTAAGCTAATCTGCGGATTCTCCTCGAGCAATGCGTTTATCTGTTCCTTGAGCAGCCCAATACGACGAAGCCGACTTGGGCTGCTATTCATCAGCGGCAACCCTTCCAGCTCACTCTCTTGGATCAAGGATTGCTTACAGTAACCTTCGATGGCCTCGATGTCTGACTGCTTTTCATATTTAAAATCCTTGGTGATCAAGTTACGTAAAATGCTGGATTCCTTGTCCGCTACAATGTGGCTCGCCAACACTTCAGCTACGCAAGCTCGTACTTGAACCTCATGAATATGTGGATCGTGGATCACACTTCCTGCTTCCGCTTCCACATAAATAAAAGCACGTGTTTCACACCAAATGTAGGTAGCCGTCAAACCATTTTGGGCGATATGTAAATGCTGCAGCGCTTGCTTCACCTGTGCGCTTAGCGAACGTACATAGGATTCCTCGACATTGATTAGGGCAATTGCAAACAGTTCCATGTGCTCACTCCTTCCATCTATGCATCCTCCTCTTAAGAGTATATGGTCGATACGAGGGAGATATACAACGAACAATTTGCCATTTGCGGAAGAAGGGAAAATGCAAAAAAGGAGCAGCACACGGCTGCCCCTCTCGAAAGTAAGGAGGCGATTTACAGCTCGATCAAAGCCTTCACAAGAAGGAAGGGGAGAACACCGATAGAGACGAAAGCATAAAGAAATCCTTGTACAAAGCTTTTGAGCAGTTTCACAAAAATCACTCCGATCTTCAATCTCGAATTTGTGGTGTCCCCCCATTGTACTCTTATTGACCTGCGGTTACCTGAAACTTAGCTTAATTTAAACTTAAAATGGTGAAAAAACTGGTAAAAACTTTGATGATTTCGAGCAATTTCATCTTGTAGACGTTGGGTGTAACGGAGTTAGTCGGTTCATCGACTATCTCGGGGCTGTTGACCTCGAAGACAAAAAAACGCTTATCCCTACAAATCCCACCAGTGGGTTTGTAATAGATAAGCGTTGTCGCTCATGGTTCAGCACATTTTAGTTCTGCATCACAAAATCACGATCAATCTTCACATTCTCGTCGTCAAACACGCGCAGAATCTGATACTTCGTATTCCGCTGCGCTGGGATTTTGCCTGCTTGACGGATGATGTCCAGCGTCGAGGACACGTTAACCTTGTGCGTGGTGCCCGCCGCGGATACAACGTTCTCTTCGATCATGGTGCTGCCGAAGTCGTTACAGCCATAGCTCAGCGTCTGCTTGCCAACCTCAGGTCCCATGGTGACCCATGAGGATTGGAAGTTCGGCACGTTGTCCAGCATGATGCGGCTGATCGCCAACGTTTTCAAGTACTCTTCAGGCGTAACTTTCTCCGCCTTCATATTCGTGTTGTCCGGTTGGAACGTCCACGGAATGAATGCCAGAAAACCTGGTGTGTTCAGCTTCTGCAGCAGTACATCGTCTTGCGCATCGCGGATACGTAGCATATGCAGAGCCCGCTCTTCCATGGATTCGCCGAAGCCAATTACCATTGTACCCGTCGTATGCATGCCGAGCTTGTGAGCCGTCTGCATGACATCCATCCAATCGCGCCAAGAGCCTTTCAACTTGGAGATCTTGCGACGCGTGCGGTCATCAAGAATTTCTGCTCCGCCACCTGGCAACGAATCAAGTCCCGCTTCATGCAATTGACGAACGATTTCCTCCAGCGATAAACCGCCGGAAACATCCTTCATTTTCATAATTTCAGCGGGCGAAAAGGAGTGCATCGTTATATCGAAGCGCTTCTTAATTTCTTTTAAAATATTCGTATAGTAGCTGAATGGTAGATTCGGATTCGTACCGCCTTGCATAAGAATCTCAGTTCCGTCAACATCCAAGGTCTCTTGAATCTTCTGGAAAATCGTTTCATCCGGCAGTACATACCCTTCCGCGGAACCTGGTGGACGGTAGAAAGCACAGAATCGGCAATACACATCACAGATGTTCGTGTAGTTAATATTCCGCCCAATCACAAAAGTCGTGATCGGATCTGGGTGCCATTTTTTCATAATCTGATTAGCGGTGTCGCCAATTTTCTCTATTTGATCGGATTCGAACAGCGTAATGCATTCTTCTACATCAATTCGCCCGCCTGCTTGTGCTTTATTTAAAATGCGATCGATCGGTTTCATTACTACTCACTCCTTTACTTTCTGAAGGCTCGTATCCATTTATCGTACCATACTCATGCCAAAAAAGCAGCACGGGGCTGCTTTTTCCAGTCGTTATTCCTATGCAAATATGAATAATTTCTGAATACCACGGTGCTTAACCGCGCAGAGCTTGTTCCAAATCTTCGATGATATCTTCGATATCTTCTAGTCCCACCGAATATCTCACGAGACCATCCGTAATGCCGCGCAGTAAGCGAACTTCCTTCGGCATAGCAGCATGAGACATCATGGCCGGATAGGACAAGATACTCTCTACAGCACCCAAGCTCACAGCTACGAGCGGGATTTTAACTTTACTTAGCAACTTCTTCGCTTTCTCGCCAGAGCCAACGTCAAATGAGACGACAGCACCATAGCCAAGCGATTGCTTCTCATGAATTTCTCTACCTGGGTGGTTAGGCAGACCTGGGTAGTAGACCACGTCGATATCCGGTTGCTCAGTCAGCCATTGTGCTAATCTGCGAGCACCCTTCTCAGACATTTCCATACGGGCTTGCAACGTTTTCATACCGCGAATGAGCAGCCATGAATCTTGAATGCCGAGCACGTTCCCCATGCCATTTTGAATTTGCTTCATTCGACGACCAAGGCTGTCATTCGCTACAACAGCTAGCCCTGCTAACACATCACTGTGCCCGCCAAGAAATTTCGTTGCACTATGCAGTACGATGTCAATGCCTAGCTCAATTGGACGTTGATGATAAGGTGTCATGAAGGTATTATCCAACATCGTAAGCAGGTCATGCTCCTTCGCAAAAGCAGCAATCTCACCAATATCCGTAATACGAAGCGTTGGATTTGAAGGCGTTTCAATGAATACAGCTCTCGTATTAGAACGTAGTGCTGCTCTCACCTCAGCGATGTTCGTCATATCTACAAACGTAGATTCCACACCCATGCGATTCATAATCGTAGTCAGCAAACGATAGGTACCGCCGTACACGTCTTCCGTACAGATGACATGATCTCCTTGCGACAACAACATCAATGCAGAAGAGATGGCTGCCATCCCTGAGGCGAACGCAAATCCACGCGTACCGCCTTCTAATAATGCGATGTAATCCTCTAATGCTTGACGCGTCGGGTTACCAGAGCGAGTGTAGTCGTATTCTTGGTTTGCTTCCAAATCAGCCTGATGAAAGGTTGAAGCCTGATACAGAGGCACGCTGGATGCCCCTGTTGCCTCATCAATTTCAGCCCCAAAATGGATCAGTCTTGTGGCAAATTTGCCGTGTGCTTTACGTTTCTCTTTATCCGAAGAAGAATGGCTCATAATTGTGAAGCTCCTTCCAACTCGGCATGTGCTGCATCTAGGGCGTTCGACAAATCCGCGATCAAATCATCAATATGCTCGATCCCAACAGAGAAACGAAGCAGACGGTCATCGACACCAATTTGCTCTCTAATTTCTAGCGGAATGTCCGCATGTGTTTGTACAGCTGGGTAGGTCATCAAGGATTCAACCCCGCCTAAGCTTTCTGCGAATGCAATGAGCTTAATATGCCGAAGAATTGGTTCAATTAAGCGAGCATCCTTCACCTTGAAGGAGAATATCCCTGTATTGCCGCTGGATTGTTTATTTTGAATCGCATAGCCAGGGTGTGATTCAAGCGCTGGATAGTATACGTCTGAAATCAACTTGTGCTGGAGCAAGAAATTCGCAATCGCCGTAGCATTCTGCTCATGACGCTCCATACGCAACGCGAGGGTTTTCATCCCTCTCATCAGAAGCCAGCTGTCTTGCGGTCCAAGCACAGCTCCAATGGAGTTATGGAGAATAGCCATTTGCTCCGAAAGCTCTTTCCCTTTTGTAACAATCAGACCCGCTAATACGTCGTTATGTCCGCCCAAATATTTCGTCGCGCTATGGATGACGATATCGGCCCCAAGCTCAATTGGACGTTGTAGATAAGGCGTAAGCAGCGTGTTATCGACGATGGAGACGATGCCCTTTTTACGGGCCCATGTACATACAAGCTCAAGATCTGTGATCATCATCAATGGGTTCGTTGGTGTTTCAATAACAAGACCCTTCGTATTGGACTGATACGCACCTTCTAGTGCATCCAAATCATTCGTATCTACATACGTAGCCGTTACACCGAAACGGGACATGATTCTTTCCAATAGACGATACGTACCACCATATAAATCCAAGGAAACAATCAAATGATCACCTTGGCTGAAATAGGCGAAAATCGTTTGCAATGCCGCCATTCCTGAGGAACATGCAAAGCCTGCATCTCCGGACTCGAGCTGAGCAATAGCGTCTTCTAGTACTTTACGCGTTGGACTTTTCGTCCGCGCATAATCAAATCCAGTGCTCTGTCCCAGCTTAGGGTGGCGAAACGCAGTTGATTGATAAATAGGAAAGCTAACAGCACCTGTAACAGGTTCTTCAATAGAGCCAATTTGAGCGAGACGACTTTCGATTTTCAACAAGAGAATTTCCTCCTCAGGGTATGGGTTCGATTTTACAATTGCGAGCTTGCCAAGCTTTCATTTATGTTTACCGTCAACTCAAAAGGTGTTTCTTGATATACATAATAGTTCAGCCAGTTCGAGAACAGCAAATTCGCATGGGCTCTCCAAGTGTTGTAAGGCAGTCTACTCGGATCGTTATTCGGGTAATAATTGTTCGGAATATCAATCGGCAGCCCTTTGGCCACATCGCGGTCATACTCCCATTTCAAGGAACAAGCATCATATTCCGAATGTCCTGTCACGAAAATATGCTTACCATCGCGCGTTGCGACGATATATACACCAGACTCATCGGACTCTGATAAAATTTCTAAATCTGGACATCGCTCAATATCTTCACGATTAATATCAGTGTGACGTGATTGCGGAACATTGAACACTTCATCAAAGCCGCGCAACAGCTTCGTGTTCGGAACACTTACCGTATGTGGGAATACGCCAAATGCCTTCTTCTCTAGCGCATATTTGCGTACGCCGAAATGATGGTATAAACCTGCTTGAGCCGCCCAACAAATATGCAGCGTGGAAGTCACATTCCGCTTGCTCCATTCAAGAATTTGGGTTAGCTCTTCCCAATAATTCACGTCTTCGAAATCCATTTGTTCTACGGGCGCACCCGTAATAATCATACCATCCAGCTTATCGTCTTTGATATCATCAAACGTTTTGTAAAACATATCTAAATGTTCGAGGGACGTATTTTTGGAAGTGTGAGTTTTCGGATGTAGCAACACGAACTCCACTTGCAGTGGCGTGTTCCCGATCAAGCGCAACAGCTGCGTCTCCGTCGTTTCTTTGGTCGGCATTAAGTTAAGCAGGGCAATGCGAAGTGGACGTATATCCTGGTGATACGCGACAGATTCGTCCATGGTGAAGATATTCTCTTGGTTTAAAATTTCTTTGGCAGGCAGGTTGTCAGGAATCTTGATCGGCATCCTGTTCACTCCTCTTCATTAATTTAGGTTTAGTTGAAAAATTTATGTGAAATGCAAAAATGACCTTCCCTGGAATCAGAGAAAGGCCATGAAAAATCAAAGTCAATGTCCTTCTCTTATCTCCCAGATTCGCTGTAAACAGCGTTTCCGCAAGAATTAGCACCGTGCTCCCCTTTTTGCAAAGGTTTGTCGGTTGCCGGGTGTCATAGGGCTAGTCCCTCCACCTACTCTTGATAAGAAAACGTAACGTATGCGATTAGCATTATCATACTATAAAATTAACGAAAGTCAAGATGGTTAGACTTGTACATGTCAGTGATCCTAAAAAAATTAGTAGTTGTAGCCAAGCTATCATTAAAATGATACAATTTGTATTGTGGTAAACTGTTTAAGTTTAGGTACTTAAGGTTATTACTAAGGATTAGCGTTTCATAGCAGATGTTTCTAAACGAATAAGAATTTTTGAAGAAATGAGGGCTATAATGTCAACCCAAACATCGGATAATTTCTCTGCATTCGCCTCCTTACATCGTTATTTTGCCTTTATTGAAACCGACAAACCTACACTTGAACAAGCCGAAATCGCTGTCTCACAGCTTCATCTCGTTTATGGTGCTGAGAGTGAAGATGATCTGATGAAGCGCGGCGGTCCTGAGATCATTCAAATGTACACAGACGTCAAAAATAAGATTTTAAATGCCGCCAAGTAAGTTTTGGCGGTTTATTTTTTTGGCACAGACTTTGCCTATTCTCCATAAGCTAACTTATCGACAATTCCCCTTATTGCATCAAACTTTTTGGCTTGAAACAGGGTATATGAACAGGTATACTAGACAAGTATTCGACACGGACGGAAAAGGAGGGCATACGCTTGGACGGAGAACCGAGGAGTAGAACCTGCAAGGCGAATAAACAATTTCAAAGTGTAGGAATGAAGTCGGTTAATCCATCATCCAGGGCATTGCTCTTCTAGATGTACTAACCGGCTGATTCCATTCAAAGGGGTGGGCAGATGAAAACACGGTTGGTTCAAAATGGTATTTTTACGTTAGTTGATGATGTTACTGCTGCGCTTACACCTCCAAGCCAAGGCTTCTATTGGATTGATGCGGGAATAGAGGATTTGGAATTACTTCAGCCTCTTTTCCATTTGCACGATTTGGCCGTAGAAGATTGCCTTAGTGAGGAAGAACAGCGTCCTAAGATTGAATTTTATGATTCTCATTATTTCATAGTCATTAATAGTATTCGGTTCGATGATGAAGAAATTTTCTTACGCGCACTTAATCTATTTCTAAGCAAACATGTGATCATTACGGTAACACGACAAAAAATTAATGAGCTGCGCGCACTCAAACCTTTCCTCTGGGAGGAAGAAGTTAACAGTGCCGATCGATTCTTATATCATTTGGTCGATCTCGTCGTCGATAACTATGTGGCGGTCGGTGACCGAATTGAAGCCAAGATTGAGAAACTGGAAGAAGATATTCTGATGGCGACGAAGAAGTCGCATTTGAATGAGATTATCGGTCTTCGTTCTGAAATTTTGTGGTTGAAAAAGGTGCTTGCGCCTCAACGTGACGTCATTGGGACGCTCGGTAAAAAAGAGCTCCGATTGATCGATCATCAGCTCCAGAAGTATTTCGGCGACATTTATGAGAATGCCGTCAAAATCGTTGATACGTTCGATACGCTGCGCGATCTGATGGGGAACTTACGAGAAGCTTATCAATCCAGTCTCGCGAACCGCGCCAATGATATCATGCGCGTGTTTACCGCGTTAACAACGATCTTCATGCCCTTGACCTTCATTACCGGTGTTTTCGGGATGAATTTCGATAATATTCTCGGGCTGCACCTAACCCCTCATGGGGATGAAATCGTGCTCGCCTTTATGGGCGTCCTCGGCATTGCCATGTATGTCCTGTTCCGTAAGAAAGAATGGCTATGATCGACTCAGATCGATGTATAGATAAAGGGTGACTTCAAGCAGAAACGTAGCAAATCTGCTGAGGAGTCACCCTTTTTGGCATTCAACTTACAATAGCTTGATTCTAACAAACTTCCGTTTCCCGACTTGCAGAATATCGCCATCCACCGGTGTAATTTGCGCATGAATATCCGTCAACTTCTGTTCGTTGATTTTCACAGCTCCTTGCTCCACGCTCCGTCTAGCTTCCCCATTCGACGATTGCAAGGATAAGCTGACTAACAACTTGATAATGGACATGCTTCCTGCTTCCAGATGGCTACTGTCGAGATTTACTTCCTCAATGTCATCTGGCAAAGCGCGCTGTTGAAAAACAGTAATAAAATGCTTCTCCGCCTCCTCAGCTGCTTCCACACCGTGGTACATCTCAACATACAATTTCGCCAGCCTCAGCTTGGCATCTCTTGGATGGATCGTACCGGCTTCGAGTCCTTGCCTCAGCTCTTCCATTTCGGCATTCGACAAACCTGTCGTTAACTCGAAATATTTGAGCATGAGCGTATCCGGGATGGACATGGTTTTGCCGAAAATGTCATTCGGCTGCTCATCGATACCGATGTAGTTGCGCAAGCTTTTGCTCATCTTCTGAACGCCATCCAGCCCTTCTAGCAGAGGCATTAGGATCGCTACCTGACCCTCTTTGATCTCATAGGCCCCTTGAAGCGTACGCCCCATCAAAATATTAAAAGTCTGATCGGTTCCACCGAGCTCAATATCACTTTCTAAAGAAACCGAGTCGTAGCCTTGCATAAGCGGGTAGAAAAATTCGTGCACATGTATCGGCTGATTCGCCGCATATCGTTTGGCAAAGTCATCTCTTTCCAGCATACGAGCAACCGTCACTTTACCAGCAAGTCTTAGCACATCATCGAAGCGCAGTTCACCCAGCCATGTGGAGTTATAGTAGAAGGATGTTTTGTTTAGATCCAATACCTTGGCTAGCTGGGTCTGATACGTTTGCGCGTTATGCTTCACGTCTTCCTCCGACAGCTGTTTGCGTGTCTCGGATTTCCCTGTCGGATCGCCGATGCGCCCCGTGAAATCACCAATAATCAGCTGTACCTCATGTCCCAAGTCTTGGAATTGACGAAGCTTGTGCAGGACGACCGTATGTCCAATGTGGATATCCGGTGCAGATGGATCCAATCCTAGCTTTACTTTCAGCGGCGTCCCTGTCACTACCGCCTTCATAATCTTCATCTTCAGCGCTTCTTCCGGCACGATTTCCGCTGCGCCGCGTTTGAGGATACCCCATTGATGCTCAACTTGTTGCTGCTGCTCCTCAGTAAGCTTTTCCCATGACAACATACGATCCCTCCATTCGATTAGTTATAAAAGAATACAAAAAAGACAACCTCAACGCCCACAAAGGGACGAGAAGGTTGTCTCGCGGTACCACCCTAATTAAAGAGATTGGTTGCACGCCTACTGGCATGCCACTTCTCTTTCACTTAGAAAATTAACGACAAATAGTTTGCCGGGTGTAAGCTACTAGTGCTCGATAGAGCATGTTCCCTCCACCAACTCAGAACTGTAATTCGGACAATATGCTTGCATCGGTTCGCACCTTCCACCGACTCTCTGCAGCAGCGGCATTTCTCCTACTTCGGGCTTCACCCATGTTCGTCATCGCTTTGACGGATATTAGATTATTGACCATTTAATCATATCCCACAGGCCTTTGTCAATGCACATTAACTAGCTGCTTGGATCGAATTTCTTTCCTTCTCTCTGCGAAAACGTAACCGAAGCAAACGCAGCCATTCATAGGCACGGTCTAACTCTTTCCCCTTCAGTTCTTCCGTCCCGATGAGACTCTTAAGAACGGGCTTTAAATAGCGATCACCTTCAGATTCATACGCATTCCATGCTTTAATTTGCTCCTCCTCAGGAATCGAAGCAAGTTCAGCTTCCACGAGAGGATCCATATCGTAGCCTTCACGATCCAAATCTTCCACCCACAACAGCAATTCTCTCCGCGGCATCGTCAGATTCGCCTGAAGATCGGCCAAGTTCCCGCCTCCAGCAACGATTTCTAACAGCTTGCGTTTGCTGACTTCACGATCAAGCTCGATTCGCAGCTTCTGCTCCTTCTGAGCAAGCAGCCAACCCTCAAACTTCATCGTATCCACATAATTGGCAACCCAATCTAAAGGAAATCCGTTCGTGCGTATGCACTCGCCAATCAGTCCAAGCAATTGATCAGCGTACTGCGCCGTTTTCTGCTCGCCAAACCCAGGAATTTGCTGAAGCTCTTCCCTGGTCTGCGGCAGGAACACTGAAATCATCCGTAGGACACGGTTCGTAGCAAGGATGTATGGTGCCTTCTTCTCACGTGCAGCCTGCTCACGGCGCCATGCACGCAGTGATTCGAACACCTCTTCATTCGGATTCTCCTCGCAGAAATACGTTAGCATTTGGGTCATTTTCGCTTTACCTGAAAGTCCTTGCGTAAGATCTAATTCTGTGTGTACCAACGGACGGAAGCCGCTTCTGATTTTCTCGCGTAAGCCTTGACGGAAAGCAAAAAGCATCTCATCCCAGCTTATTCCTTGGAACCATTCGTCTTGCTCCAGCTTACCCGTCAAGTCAGGTTCACTCCAGTACACACTCCAAATCCCTTGTTCTTCGACAATCGAAACCTGTGCGGAAATCACTTGCTGATCCCCTGAATTCTTCTCTAACGTGTTCAGAAATACAATGTTCATCTCTTTCCATGCCTCCAGACGTTGATATGAAATAGGTTTAAGAAAAACGAAAAAGCACCTCTTCTGCCCGCAGGACAGAAAAGGTGCTTCCCATTTCTAATATCCAAATCATACCATGTTTGTCAGTTAGGCGCAAGAACCGTTTTGCCCCCAGACCCTTATCGGTTATAATAGATCCATACTAGAAAGAGAATGGAGGGCCCTCATGTCTGATTATGACTTTTTATATGATCATCAAGAAGAAACAACAACGCGTTTTGTCTGTTTCGTTGGCAATGCTTTACACCGTTTTGACCTCGCGATCATGACCACTACCCGCTATTATGGCAAGAAGCTGGTCATCGATTTGCAATCGGGACGCAGTGCTGTTATTGGACCGGACGATTTGAACGAAGAAGGCTACCTCGAGCATGTATTCAAGATCAACGAAGAACAAGCTCAAGAGCTTACCGAATTTTTATCCCAAATTATTGGATCCATACATTTTACGGATATTTAAGGGTTTGTCGGGGGACACTGGAAAAAGCAAAACCTGAAAAGGAGGCTTATCCATGCGTAAAAAGTCACCACACATCAACAATGTAGAGGGATTAGGCTTCCTCTCAGAAGACCGCCTCGCTGCGTACACAGACCTCAAGTCGGTCGAATCACAGCGTAATGACATGATCCCCGAGGAATTTCCCGAGGGGCCTTATGGCACAAGTATGTTGTCAGAATCCCTTGGGAAAAGTACCCCTTGGCGAGAGGATCAACGCCCTACCAACCGTTTTGCTTATGAGAATCGTGAGCTGCACGAAGGTATTACAAGGGACTATCCTGGAGCAGATGATGCTATGGGAGAGTCTACCGAGGGCTTGTCCTAGGTAAATGAGAAACGCCACGAACACCCGTTAAATGGGATGTTTGTGGCGTTTTTTCACTTCATTATTTACCGAGCAATTCCAAGTGTCTGCCGATATGATGACGAAGTCCTTCTGCAAAGGTATCCTCTTGATCCGCCAAAGTTTGGAAAAACTCATCCGCAAACGTGCGGCTTCCGTCTTCATTCTTCGCTTGAAGAAGCAAACCATACGTGATGTGCAGCAATTGACGTGCATTATTTTCTTCCATGTAATCAGGCAGCTGCGCATCGGTTACATCGCTAAGTGGAGCGATAGCGTTAATGTCTGTCGTTACATGGTAGTAAGCTGTTGCTTCGACAAAATGATCAAGTGCATATTGGTGCATGCGGCGATAAAGTGTAGGATTCACTTTGGCTACAACACGTACCGCTTCGAGCCAGTTTGTACCCGCGGTTTTGATATGGAACAGGCCATTCGTGTATTGACCGATCAATGGGAACACACTGAATTTATCACTGCCGGAATGAATGCTTAGCTTGTATTCAAAATGAACAGCAATCGCTGCATGACTAGCTAGCTCACGCTCAAATTGCGCGATATCTCCGATGTAGTCGATCCCTTTTTGGAATTCGCCGCAGAAGCGTGGCGCCATGCTGAAAATCACAACGCCGCGATCACGAAGCTCATTCGCTACCAAATAGTGTGCCTCAGGGGAAGTTGGCGTCGCTGTCTCATCAATGGAAATTTCGAAATCAACCGCACGATCAAGTGTAACGATATACTTGCGGTAGATCGCTTCCATGAAATTAATAGCTGCATCATAGATCAATACATCTTTCTTCAAAGCTTCTGCTGTATAGGCAAGAGTAGCTCCTGGTACATTGGGTGCTGTTTGAAGGTAGCGCTCTTCATAGCGGCTGCGCAAGCTAGCAGGCAGTTGCTCATATTTCGCCGCGATTTCTGCTTCGCTCATGGATTCAATCGTGTTGTCGATATTCTCGGAGCAATCTAGTGTCAACATCGTAAAACCAAGACGCAACGCGTACTCGATGTCCTCTTCTTTCTTCAAGTGGTCGCCGTCAGCGCCGTAACCATCTGTGTAGCCCTCTTGCAGAACGGCATAAGCTGCTGCATCCAATACATCCTCATACGTGCGGCCCGTCAAAGCAAGCTCACGAATACTTTGTTGCGCTAGAACAGGACGAATGTCTTTGCCGCGGATCGTTTGGATATGGCCAGGACTTGCAATCCCAAGTCGATCACCTAAGCCCATAGTCGCTACTTGTGTACCGAAGGCTTGAGGAGCTGTATAAGGCAAAAATTGATTGATAACCAGTCGATTTGCATGTGTTAAAGGAGCTACTTTACCGCCTTCTACAACTTCACCTTGCAGTTGGTCAAACAATTCTCCTGAGCCTACGACGATTAGTTGCTTACCTTCTGTTGTACGTACCATAAGCAGAGTCGTATCTCCCACTTGCGTTAGGGAAGATGTATAAATTTTAATGACATCGGATGAGAACTCGTTTACTTGTCCTGCGCGTACTGCCTCTATAAGTGCGTTCATATTAAATTTCCTCCTATTTGTGCAAGCGTTTGCTAATCAAACTATAGCTTCATTTTATCGCAAGTATGGAGCGTTTTCTCTTCATCTATTCCTATTTCAAGTAAAAACTATTCATATTTTTCACTAATTTCATGATATACTTCAGTTACCTCATTTCCAAATAAGGAGTTGCCCTATATGTCGCGTACCGTTACCTTCGGCAATGAAGATGAAGGCCCTTTTTACATTCAGCATATTCATCGTTCGGGCCCTTTCGAGAGGACTCAGCATATGCATGATATGTACGAGCTGTATTATTTATACGAAGGAGAACGCATGTATTTTATCCGTGATCGATCGTATCTCATTCTCCCAGGAGATTTGGTCCTCATTAATCGACGTGAGCTTCACGCCACCTCAGATTCAGATAAACTAGGTCATGCGCGAGTTGTCATTAATTTTAGCGATAGCCTATTGGACCACACGAAAGAAGAGGCTCCATTCCTGCTAGATGCCTTCACACATGCTACGCCTGTTCTGCGGTTGGATCTGCCTACTCGAAGACTCGTCGAAGATATTCTTGGCAAATTAATTCATGAAGCGAAGGATCCCCATATTGGACAAACTTTCGCCATCACACACTTTCTAATTGAATTGCTGTTATTCACAGCACGTTTCGTTCGCATACATCCTATCATTTCACCTGAACACGTCTCGCCCTTACACCGGAAAATATCCACCATCGTGCGTTTTATCAACACCCATTTCGATGAACCGGTGCGACTGGAAGATCTTGCCGAACAATTTGAAATCAGCCCCGCCTATTTAAGTCGGATGTTCAAAGAAATCACCGGATTTTCACTCGTTGAATATGTGAATCTCGTTCGGGTGCAAGAAGCTCAGAGGCTGCTGGCAACGACGAGGCTAAAAGTCATCGTGATCGCCGAGCAAGTAGGTTTCGGCTCCCTCGTGCAATTCGGGCGGGTTTTCCGTCAAATGACGAAAATGACGCCGTTGCGTTATCGACAGTCAGCTGTTGTGCGATAGTGAGGTAGAACAAAAACAAGTACCCACAATCTGAACACTTAAGGAAGTATCCGATTATGAGTACCTGTTACTAGAATCACGTATTACTTTTTGTTTTTGTCCAAAATTGCTGTAGCATCCTTACGGAAAGAGACCGCCGCTTCTTGAACCGTTATTTTCTTGTACATGATTTTCTCAGCTGTATCTTTAAGCAGCTTCTCGATTTCGATGGAACCAACTGGGTTCGGAGGATCCATTGGCGCACTGTTTTTCTCAGCCCATGCGACATAGTCAAATACTTTGATTTCATTCGGGGTTAACAGCGGTTTCAAAGCTTCTTTCACTTTAGAAGCAACAGGTACGCCGCGCTCGCCTTTAATAATTTTATTTGCTTCAATATCATTGATCCAGAAATCAATAAATTTAGCAGCTTCTTCTTGTACTTTGGAACTGCTTGATACGGACCAGTACATACTTGGTTTCAAGAATAACCCTTTGTTTGCATCAGGACCTGGCATTGGCTGAAGCACAAGCTCACGCTTAGATGCTGTAGCTAGACCAATGAATTGATTAGACCAACCATTGGATGAAATGGAATTACCCAATGTCAACTCGTCATCTTCCGGTGTGCCTTTCTTTTGAGCAGCTTTATCAAGCGCCAGTACACTTCCAGCGTCATAATATTTCTGAGAGCGATTGAAATAGTCAACAAACAGCTTATCATCGGTATAACCAAGGGCTGTGCCTTCTGCGTTATACATTTTTTGACCAAGTGTACGCAGGTAATAGGGGAAGAAAACGTCATCCCGAAAGCCGCCCGTGATTTTGCCCGCAGCTTTTGCTTTGGCCGTAATTGCATCCAAATCATTCCATGTCCAGTTCTTTTCAGGAGGCGTAATACCTGCCTTTTTCAACATCTCGAAATCCATGATGCTGGTCAAAGCATTAACCCCTAAGTTCATAGCGACAAGCTTCCCGCCTACTTGACCACCTGAAACTGCATTTGGACTAACATCGTCCACGTTCAATATTTTACTCTTCGTAAAAGGCGTCAAATCCGCCAATTGGTTTCTTCCACCGTATTGTGTTAAATACGAGATATCCATTTGTATAATATCTGGCAGTTGGTTAGCCGCAGCCTGAGGAGCTAGCTTTTTCCAATAATCATCAAAAGCTGCATATTCAGCTTCAATTTTCACGTTCGGATGTGATTTCTCATACATTTCGATAACTTTCAGCGTATAATCGTGGCGCGCTTGACCGCCCCACCAGGCCATGCGAAGCTTTACTGGATCCTTACTTGCACTGACAGTTGCACTAGGAGTCGTTGTTGTTGGCGCTGTTGTAGCTCCTCCACTTTGGTTACTAGAAGTACCCGAAGAACAAGCGGTTGCTGTGAAAATCATGGATAATGACATTAATGTGACTACTGCCTTTTTCATGGTTTTTCTCCCCTTTTTACGTACATTTTCGGAAACCGTAATCGCTTACATTTCTATTATCTGCTAAAAATTAACATTCGGTAATCAAAAAAACCGTCATCTTTGTTCAATTTTCAGTTTCCGCTACGTGTAAACTCAGCAAACTTACTCCCGCTTCTACTCCTACTCTTACCTCTACTCCTACTCCTACTCCTACTCCTACTCCTACTCCTATTTCAACAGCCGAACCTATCTCCACCGCCACAAACAAATTAAATGGATTTTATGTTGTTATTTTTGCTGATTCTCGCTATTTGGGAGCAATAGCTGGATTTCCTGTAGTTAATGACTGCTAAAAACCACCAAACTATCAATCTTCCTCAATTTAAATGTACTTTTTCCATCTACTCATTAAATTTCAGATAAATCGGCAATATTAACTGTAGATTTGCAGCTAGAATAAAAAGTGGACACCTCGTTAACAGATTTAAGATAATAGACATAACGAGGAGGTGTTCACAATGGGTGAACAACGGCAAAGGTACAATGATGAATTTAAACAACAAACGGTAAAATTTATTCAAGAACAAACGAAATCGGTAACGGAAATAGCTGAAGAACTTAACATTCCTGCGGGAACGCTTCATCAAT